>JALNYD010000317.1 GCA_023230025.1 Candidatus Cloacimonadota bacterium
CAGTCTGCGGCGCCATCTTCCAGAAAAATGTCTCTTTCATAGCGATAGGTCTTGGACATCATCACGGCCATTTGCTCAACGGTATCAACTGAGATTCTGCCGATCATTGCATCGCCAAGATTGTCATTGCCGGCCAGATAAGTATAGGGATAATCTCCCACCCCACTATATCCGGAGATGTTTTCAATCCAGGTGGGGATGCTGCTCACATCACCTACCAGGATAATGAAGTCTGGACGAGTGTCCAAATTGTCATAACGGTTTTGGATATAGTTTTTGATGGCAGTATTGGAGCTTCCAGCAACCTGGGAGCTTACAGCAAACACTTCATGCCCTTTCTGGCGTTTCCAGGTAATGAAATTATTCAATAAGCTTTGGAAGGTGCTGTTGGTGTTGTTCCAGTGGATCAACAGTATCCTGCCACCATCCAGAGCGGTATTCAAATCACGGTAGTCATTGAAATTGATCAGGTTTGCTTCATAGATTTCCCTGAAAGCAGGGGAATAAGATTGATATGCGGGCACTTCATTGGGTCCGGGATCGTTGTTGAAACGAATCTCGATTTCCATATCTGTGCAGTGAACTAACTCACCTCTATTGGAATCCCAACCCAGAGGACTGATACTAAGCTGCAATACCCGGAAATCACGCATCACTGATATCGGAGCTGCTGCTACTTGAGCTGATTGACTGAAGTCAGCATAACGTTGGGGTAGATAATCCGACTCGTCTTCTTTGGATTGAACTGGATAAGGGTGGATGTTCTGATATACTTTTTGATTCCTGTGAACAACCTGCAGACTGTAAGAACCCGTGGGAGGCAAAATCACAGTAGCACTATACAAGGGTAAATCCGGAGCTCCAGTTTCCGCAGATGAACTGGCTCCATCAAGATACAGCCTTTGAAACTGCTCGCCCTGCAGGGTCTGAGTTTCAATCTGCAGATTGGGACTTTGCAGACGCAAATTGATCCCGGCTGCACTGCTTGATACTTTTTGCAGATAGGAGGTGTGTGCATGAGCTGCACCTAAGAATAAAATCATCAGGAGGAATGCTAAGCTCTTGGTTTTCATGATTCGTGGTTCCTTTTCTTAAGATAAAACCTGGAACGAAGTCCAGGTTTGAATGTTCGTATTATGGGTATCGTGTCTGTACATCAGTCTATCGCGTAGATCAATACGCCGTCATCACGAGAAGCAACGACTATAGTGTTTTCTACAAAAGTAACAGTGTTGGCATAACCACAGTCTGTGATGTGATCCATAAGCTTGGGCTTGGCGGGATTGCTAACGTCAAATAGATACACTCCTCCGCCTCCGGAACTAACAGCCACTATGCCATTCTTGTAAGCAATATCACTGGCGTAACCATCTGTATCAAATTCTGCTAAATGCACAGGCTGAGCAGGATTGCTAACGTCAACTATTTGCAATCCACCATGACGGGCAGCGATGTAAGCTATCTTATCATTAACCGCCAGCTTCTGAGCATAACCATAAAAAGCTATCTCGGAAAGAAGCTGTGTGCTTTCCCGGCTATAGGTAAACAATCCCCGTTGATCCACTGCAACATAGAAGTTGTCATCATCCATATCAACCCCTTTTATGGGAACATCAACCGCGATACTGGTCTCATTGCCCAGCCAAAAGCCTCCGTCATTGCGGCCATACTTAATGGCATCGGTCAGGACATATAAGAGCTCCACAATATTCCCATTGGGATCATTGTCCAGCTTACGCAAGGACAAATCTAGGATGTTCTGAGATTCACCGATAATGCGGGCATAGGGCTTGAGAGAATCGGGATTTGCAGTATTCACAAAAGTGATGTTGTCCGTATCATAGGTATCATAGATAACGAGCATATCATGTTCAGCGACACAATCAGTGAAACGTATTCTGTTCAAGGCTGTAACTGAACCATCATCTGAAGTCAGGCTGGTAAACATTTCCATGTTATAATCTGTTGTATTTACCACAGCCATGCCACCCTGGTCCAGGGCCACATAGAGCCGATCCCCGCCATAGCTGATGTGGGTGGGATTTCCCACCACTGGAATGGTTCTGATGAGTTCGGCGGCATTACCATCCTCATACGATGTGTTGCGTTTTGCACAGCTTGCAGTGATCATGATCAGAACCAGCAAAATGCTGATTAACAGTGTTCTGGACATCAAAAACCTCCAATATCCATTCAAGTCTAGTATCTGTTTTTCACACAGATGCAAGAAGTATTCCGAAATACAAAAAAAGGGACGTGGAATCGTCCCTTTTATGAACTAATTCACTGCTTATGCCATCATGGCAGCAATATCATCATCGGCATTGGTAGTTTGCTTCAAGCCAAAGGTATCGATAATCACTTTAGCTACATTGGGAGAAAGGAAGCCAGGCAGGGTCGGCCCGATCTGGATGTTCTTGAAGCCAAGATAAAGCAGAGCCAGCAATACGGCTGCTGCTTTCTGCTCGTACCAGCCAAGATCAAAGGAAATGGGAAGCTGGTTCACATCTTCCAGACCAAAGACTTCTTTGAGCTTCAGTGCAATGACAGCCAGAGAATAGGAATCGTTGCATTGGCCAGCATCGAGGATGCGGGGAATGCCACCGATATCTCCCAGATTCAGCTTGATATAGCGGTACTTGGCACAGCCGGCAGTAAGAATAACGGTGTCCTTGGGCAACTTCTCAGCGACTTCGGTGAAGTACTTGCGGGAAGGCATGCGACCATCGCAACCTGCCATCACCACAAAACGCTTGATGGCACCGGATTTCACGGCATCTACCACTTTGTCCGCCAGCGACAACACGGTGGCGTGGGCAAAACCCCCGATGATCTCACCGGTTTCGATCTCTTTGGGAGGCTGGCACTTCAGAGCGCGTTCAATCACGGGACTGAAATCTTTGGGCTTGCCATCTTTGCGATCAGCAATGTGCATGGAACCTGGATAGCCCGCCATACCGGTGGTAAACATTCTGTCCAGATAGGTGTTTTCTTTGCGCAGAGGAACGATGCAGTTTGTGGTCATCAGGATGGCGCCATTGAAGTTCTCAAAATCCTCGAGCTGATGCCACCAGGATGAACCATAGTTGCCGTGGAAGTGTTTGAACTTCTTGAAGGCAGGATAGTAGTTCGCCGGAAGCATTTCGCTATGGGTATAGATATCCACACCCTTGCCTTCGGTTTGGATCAGCAGTTCTTCAAAATCCTTGAGGTCATGGCCGGAGACCAGGATGCCAGGGTTGGTTCCCACACCTAGATTCACATGGGTAGGCTCAGGATTGCCGTAGGTAGTGGTATTGGCTTCGTCCAGCTTGGCCATCACTTTTACGGCATGTTCGCCAGTCTTCAGCACCATCGC
>JALNYD010000318.1 GCA_023230025.1 Candidatus Cloacimonadota bacterium
GCGGATAATCCTGGTTTCCCACCGATTCGCCAAGGAAGTGACCAGTGCCGTGTATTGGCTGATTGACAATTACAAACTCGACATCAAGTGCGTGCAGGTGACACCTTACCACGATGCTGAACACGGCAATTACTATCTGCAATCCACCACGATCCTTCCTGTGGCCGGAGTGGAGAATCTGTTGATCGGAGCTGCTGAACGAACCACAACGAGCCTCACGGGTCCGGTCAAGAAGGATGATGGGATCACCAAAGTGTGTGAGGAACTCTATACCAGACTGGGATCCAAACTGGATTTCTCTTTGATGCCGACAAAGAGGAGCCGGTGGGCTGGAATGGGATATCCGGCTTTCAGATATTTTCATCTCTGGTATGCAGGCGATTATTGGGACAATTGGAACATGAGCTACAAGGTGTGGTTATTCCCGGAACCTGAGAGTGAAGTGATCAAGTCAGTCAAATTGTTATTCAGTTTCAATGAGAAGGCTCTGCTCATCAACGGGATCAATGAATTGAAGATAGAAAAGATCTCCGGGATTCTTCAGAAGTATCTCGAAGAGAACGATTATAAAGCATACAAGAAGACCAGTGTCAGCGGAATTGAACTACGATTCAAGTATGATATGGAAAACTTGCTTGACCGATTGAGCAAGCTGATCACACATACCAAACCTGACATCCAAGCGATTCTCGAGGAGTGACTAAAAGCATGTAAGAATTAACCCAGGAGGGTGGATGGAAGGTGAGCACATGAAGATCGGTGCCTTGGGCGATTGATGGCTCCGGAACCGATCAAAAGGAGAATTTCAGCATGAAGGAAACCAGCGGGGACTCCTATAAACCGATCAACGAACAGCTATACGAACACGGCTCATGGCTCTATCGGGAGGAGGGGAGGAAGTGGTCACTTGGAATGTTCTTCGATCCCGATACGGAGGAATTCAAGGGATTCCCTAACGTATACAAGATGTTGGTCCTCAAGGAGCTGTTCCAGTCGGGAATCACTCCGGCAATGCTGGACGCATCTTACAAGGCAAATTGCAAGGAAACACATCTCGATAAGCCGTATCAGGATTATGGACTGCTCCTGCTTGAGCTCATCAAGGAAATCATAGTGTGGGATCTGAGGGACATCGACAACAATGCCCCCATGAATTGGTATCGGACCGTCAAGTCCGACCCACCGGAAATCACCGAACACGAGGTGGTGCTGAGGATGCTGGAATCTTCTTCATCAGACTTGTCCGCACGGTTGAAAAGCGGGAAGTCCTTGGGAACCAGGAAGCGGATCATCCTGCTTGAGCACAGCCTCCTCCATCCGGAATTCAAGGTCGTCGGCAACGGCAATCCCCTCCTGGACCAGGAAGACTACAATCTCCTGGACGCATTGGTCGGACAAGCGAATGTATGACGCATTGAAGGAGGACTAAGGATGCCAGAATCGGATATGTGGAGAATATGGAATGACAAGCTGTTTGCCCATGGATCTTGGCTGTACGAGGAAGACAGTTACGGGTTGGATCTCAAGACCTTCTTCGATCCGTTCTCATCGGAATTCGCTTCCAAGCCGACGCGACGAAAAATGCTCATTCTTCGGGAGTTGTTTTACTGTGGGATCGAGCCCGTCTATGTGAACTCCTTGTATAGGAGGTTCTGTGCAGATCATGGGCAAGAAGATCTCTATGTTGATTTCGGGCATGCATTGCTGGAGATCCTCAAGGCAGTGTCGGCCGACGACCTTGCCTCACTGGACATCCACGATCCACAGAACTGGTACCGGGGGAAAGAGGCCCCTTCCATCCGTGAGAGCTCGCACCAGGCGATCCTCATGGTGCTGGAGAGCATGCCGCCAGATTTTCATGAGCACCTGAAGAGTCAGACGGACCTGTTGATTCGCAGGAGGCTGGTATATACTCAACGTACAAACATGTTGATCGTTCCGAATGATGACCCCGTATTGGATCAGATAGATGAAGAACTGCTTCGCAGGGTTGAGACAATAGAACCGGATGTGAAGGCAAGATATGGAACGATACGGTTGTTGGCTGAGGATATCCACGATGAGCTGGACCCTGAACATAAGAGAAAACGCCTTGAGCAAGCACGGTTGCTGTATGAAGCGATAGAAAACTTGGATCTTGGGACACTCAAGGAACTGCCAATGTTCCAGCACCGGAGTATCGAACATTTCGTGGATATCAAGAAGGATCCGAAGAAATGGTTGTATGGCGAGATCCATGATTTGGTTCTGAAGCGGGACTTGTGCAGGATCAGGGGCGTTGATTTTTTTAAATGATAAGGAGTCAAACTATGGGGAAGACATATTCACCTGAATGTGGTGTTTTCCCTCGAGGTTAATATTTAACCCCAAACGCTGATACAAGATTGCTCAGAATATTGGCTTCTTCCCTTTATTATTTGGAGAAAAGTCCAACCACAACCGCGTGATCACTCGTATGACGGATTGCATCATCATACCGGTATTCTATGTATTCCACTCTCCATGACTTATGAGCATACACATGATCATATCTCCGACAAGTCTTTCCGGTAATGAAAGATGTAGCGAGAGGGTTCTTATCTTCAACTTCCCCCTGTGAGAGCAGATATTGCACCAACGCATCTTGAAGATTGTGGGAAGGCTTGGCTCCCATCAATAAGGCGGCTTTTGTTCCCCTGTCCCGATTATCATAGAATTCTCGTTTTTCAGCAAAGAGGCTATCAATACGTGGTTCATTCGCATCGAAGCACATGAAATCAATGTCCGGGTTTGCTTGTAGATGATCTGCCAAGGATGCGAAGTTGCTAGATTTTGCCTTCTTGTAGTCCACTCCGGTCAGGCTATGAAAATTCAGGATCCTGATTTTTTCTTGGTTAAGGCAAAACGTTGCATCGAGCGCCCTTTCAGGAAAGACAGACCGATCGACAAGTGAGCAGCTCACCCCGGTAAGGTTGAAACCAAAGATAGCAACACCAAGGGCTCTGTTTCGTCCCTCATGTGTACCTCTTGGTCTCAGATGGAGGCTGTAATACATAGCGTCTGCAGGCAGGATGGTTTTGAGTACTTGGAAACTAGATTCAATGACTTCTTGGAGACAAATGATGAAAGGCTTATCATTGGGGATGCATCCAGTAAGATACCTCGCAATTGCATCCGGATCCGATCGAGCTGAGATATTCCATTGAATTACTTGAAGCTGCATGGCTTATTCCTAAAGGGTTTTGTTCCTACCCAAGTCTAACACTATTGTTTTCCCCTGCGCAATGACGGCTTTGATTTTAGAATAAATCTACGTATCGTACAGCACACAATTGGATAGCCCATGCTGCTCGAAGGCTCCTTGGAGTCTCA
>JALNYD010000038.1 GCA_023230025.1 Candidatus Cloacimonadota bacterium
TGCATCAGTTTCAAGCGGGTCATGGCATCACCGATCGAATAATTTGAAGCGTGTCCAATATGGAGAACTCCGGAAGGATAGGGAAACATTGATAGTACGTAGTATTTGGGTTTGTCACCGCTATCTGCGGCATTGGCTATTCTGCGCTCCTGCCAGATCTGTTGCCACTTTGCTTCAATCGCGCTAAAAGGGTATTCCATGCTGTTCTCCATATTGGCATATCGCCATTAGTATATAAATTAACAATACCTTGCACATCCTTTTATTGTGGAGGTTTTGTCAAGCCTTTTGTGCAATTGAGAGCATGGCAAGCTCATTATAAGTGATTACAAAGAGTCACTGAAATCTGCAAATTGCGATCACTTGATCTGAACTTGTAGAGAAATTGTTATCCAGAGCCATAAGCCTGTCCATCAGTTCGATTGCAACGTTTAGGGGATTGATCTTTTCTTGAGTAGCTAATACCCGGCAGATATCGCTGGCGCGATCTTCCAGGTTTACTGCTGGAAGCCATGTTTTTTGCAAAGGGGTTATACGTCTGATGGAACAAAAATTGCTCTATACTATGGGTGTCGAGAAAATATTCTCCCGGGAGATCATATGAGAAGCTTTAGCGCTGTTCTATCAATAGCACTTGCATGTTGCTTTGTCCTGCTAAATGCACAGCTTAGGGATTTTGCTGGTGAGGCTGTTACTTGCACAGCCACTGTGAATTGTGCGGCAGAGGATGAAAACTATCTGTATCTGGGCACCGGTGGCGGTTTGATTCGGCAGCATAAAATTACAAATCTGCGGGATCTTTATCACATCGCAAATTCGACTCTTCCCTCGAATTCAATCAACACTCTGGCCTTTGATAATGAGTATACTCTGTGGATAGGCACAGATGGTGGTATCAGCAGTTGGGATGCCAATGGCTGGCAGGATTATCAACATGAGATGCCAATGAAATTGGTCTCAGATATCTGTGTGGATGACAACGGGATGGTGTATATCTGCGGGATTGTAAACAACATTAACAGCCTGGTGTGTTATGACGGGAACGATTGGATTGTGTATAATGAATCCAATTCTGTGTATCCTGATGTGAGTGTCGTGGACATAGCTCCGATCCCCGGCGGAGGTGTGTGGACGCTATCTTATAATTTCCACTCGTGGGAGGGACCAGGAGGCACAGGTGGATATGTGCTATTTAACTACCTCAGTTCCTTGATAGATGGGGATATGGTGGTGCTGGATCTGACTCAGGAGTTACAGGGGGATTTGTCAGGTTATCATATTGTGGAATTCGAACCCGTCTCCGATGGCAGTTTCTGGTTTTTCTCTCATTATTACTATTCTTCAGCCGTGTCAAAATATCATGATGGCCAGTTGTTGACTCATTTCACAAGTGTTGATATTTTTGGAGTCCCCGCGAATCAATGGTCCATCAAACTCGATGGCGATGAAAATCTGTGGGTCTCATCCAGCTCTGTTTTGGCATCTATTCCGGCTGATCTGGGTCCAGCAACTGTTTATACAATGTCCGGACTGGAGACTTATGGCCGATACATTTTGCTTAGTAATGATGAACACACTCTGATCTCAGCAGCAGAAAGCGCACATGAATACAGTAATACCAATGGTTATATATGCTTTAACGGCAATGAATTCACTGAGCATAGCACTATGATTACTCCAGTCAACTATACTTGGATATTTGAGGCTTATACGGTTGATAATGTGGGTAATCTATGGATTGCGCTGGAGGGCTCCCAGGGTTTATTCAAAAGGGATTCTTCCGGCTGGACTCATTATGATATGTCTAATAGTCCTTTGAGTTCAAACTACATAAATTGTCTTTATGCCGATCCCTCAGGCGGAATCTGGGTGGGAACCATCGGTCACCTGACTTATAATGATAACGAGGTCTGGACGGTTTATGACTGCGAAGATATGGGTTTATGGAATCCCAAACAAATAGTACGCAATTCCCATGACACGCTTTATGTAATGGATAATTCCGGTATCTTTGCCTTTGATATCTCAGAAGAAAGCGGAGAAGTATATCTCAGCACCGAAAACAGTACTTTACCCAGTAACTGGATTCGTGACATCGCGGTGGATGCAGACAACAATCTATGGGTTGCCACTCTCTCTGGTCTGGTACGTGCCAGAGGCAACGATATAGCTTTATTCACGGTTGAGAACACAGCTTTTACTACACACGATTTTCGTGCTTTGTGTGTGGATGGCGATGAAATCTGGATGGCGACTTACGAGGGTGAGGTGGCAAAGTATGACGGTCAGTTTGAGATACAGGATTTTACCGGTTTTTGGAATACCCCTCAGCAAGTGATGGATATGGCAATTGATAACGAACACCAGCTTTGGATAACCAGGCAATATGGTCCGCTCTATCGCTATACGGAGGGGGACCTTGTGCGTACTGATACTCCTGGATTTGCGCTTACAAATAGCTATTACTCCTTGATCATGGCAGCAAATGACGGCAGCAAATGGATATATGTGTACCCGGGCTGCATCGTCTCTTTGGACGGGGATATAGTCTCAAACGAAGATCCCCAAGTTCCTCCACACTCCGGCATCCAACTCTCAAACTATCCCAATCCTTTCAACCCATCCACCACAATAACCTTTAGCGTTCCAAAAGATGGTCTGGTAAGGATTGACATCTACAATATCAAAGGACAAAAGGTAAAAGAGCTTAATAATTCGGAAATGCTGCGTGGACACCACGACATCATTTGGGATGGGAAAGACGCTGACCAGCAGAATGTTTGTTCCGGAATTTACTTTGTTAAGTTACAGTCATCAGGAGCTGTCTCAACCCGGAAGATAATGCTAATGAAATAGGATCAATTAACATATTGAGCCCGATCTATAGTTCGAAACCCATCTCTATCACAAAATAGAGATTCCGGTGGTGCAGGTTTTGCCATTAAACTGGCCTTGGGTGTGTCCCGCCCTCTTTGGCTTTAACCCGGGTTTAGCTCTGTTTTACCCCATGATCTCTCCGTGGAGCGGGGCAATCTGGGGGTAAGACCGAACCAAACCTGAGGTGACCCATCAAGCACCGGGAAGCAACTAAACTCCTTCCTCCTGGGTTTGCCTCGGCCTCAGCACTATATCACCCCATAATTCCCCCGTGCCATGCGGAGATTATGGGGTGATATAGTGCTGAACTAGAGCTAAACTATCGGGGATGTACCGGACAGATATTTTTGAATATGTTGATTATTTGCAACACACATGACTAATGCAGGAATGAAGGTGAATGGGACGGTATATCCATAGGATATATGCAATTATGGCATTTCTGAAACCGAAATATAACTTGACAGTATTTGGATAAAGACGTATAAGATCGCTGTGTTAAGTTGAGGTCTTCGCTATGATCGGATGGATCATGCGAATTGTTTGGATTTATCAATTTTTCGATAGCGTGATAAAACTTTCTTGAATTCACAATCAGCATCTATTAGGATCTGAATTAGGAGAGCAATATGAATGAAAGATTGGTTCTAGCTCTCAGCCTGGCAATGCTATTTACAAGCCTGGCTGCATACAGCCCCTCTTCAGGGGATTATCGGAGTGCAGAGGAGTTGGTAACAGGCTCATGGGAGGCTTCTGCAACTTGGGAGCTTTATGATGGTGCAGCTTGGGAAGCTGCCGTAGAAAGCCCAAGCTACAGTAGTGGAGTAATCCACATTCGTTCAGGGGCAACAGTGACCATGAGTACAAGTATTCAGGTTGATGAGTTTGAGATTGATGCTGGCGGAGTTTTGGTAGTGGATTCATTAATCACATTATCCATCTCGTCACCAGCAGATGATACAGAATTTGATATGATTATCCACGGCATACTGGATATTTTTGGAACTCTGAACATTATAAGGACTGCAAACAGATATGCCAATGTCGCTGTGGCCGATGGAGGGGAACTAAACATTTATGGAACATTGAATACACAAGCGGCCGGACAATCCCACAATGAAACTGATTTGGCTGTGCTAAGCTTGGGGAAAGTCTTTTTGGGTGATCAATGTATAGTCACTGGAGAGGGAAATGTAATCTTGACAGGCGATGCGATATTCGAGATTGCGCATGCTGATGGATTGTCTTCTTCCAACGGATTCAAGAGCGAAGACTTTATAGTTAAACCAGATGAATCAGGCAACTATCCTACCTTCATATATTCTGGAGATGAGCCTGGTATGGTTACTGGAGATTTGCTTCCGGCTGCAGTGGGTAATCTGATTATCAACAATCCCAATGGAGTGACATTGACCAATGATGTTGAAGTTCTCAATACCCTTGTGATAGAAAGCGGTAGCATAGATTATGCTGGCTTTGATGTCACATTTGAGAGTATGGTCAGCATCGAGCACTATTTTGCGATCATTGATACAGATGTACAGATATCAGAAATCAGCGTGTTTTCAACTACTCCAACAGCATATCCGGTGCGAATTGACCGTCAATGGACGATATCTGGTTCCTGGGATGAGAGTGATCTATTGTGTAAATTCTCCTGGAATGCCGAAGAGGATCATTTTTATGACTGGAATTCCTCAGTTGACAGTCCTGTTATCTATAATGGTGAGATTGCCCTGGAAGCAGAGATAGAGGCAAGTCTGGACACAGATCCCCGATGGCTCGAGGTGTATATACCCAGTGATCCCGGCTTCTCTGTAGAGGGGATAACGATCGGGTTACCCTCTGGACACACCTTGCCAGTTTCGCTTTCATCATTTAGCGCTTTTGTCAGAAATCAATCTGAAGTTATCGTGCGATGGGCAACCCAATCTGAAACAAACCTTTCCGGTTTCATAGTATATCGGAACAACACTGCCAGTTTTGCTGGAGCACAATCAGTTGGAGTTCTCGTCCTCGCGACCAATACGTCCCAGTTACAAACATATCAGATGAGTGATGTATTTGATATAGAGAGGTATGAGAGCTATTACTACTGGCTGGAAAGCATTGATATTGACGGTAGTTCAAATGTATTCGGTCCCATAAGTGTCTGCTGCGATACAGAAAACCACCTTCCAGAAATTCCCATTCAATGTGGGATCAATTGCGCTTATCCCAATCCTTTTAACTCACATCTTAATCTGCAATATGGAATTACCAAAAGCGGACAGACTGAGCTCGTGGTATGCAATTGCAAAGGACAGCTAATCAGGAGCCTCAACCAGGGATATAGTGATATCGGTGCTTTTTCGGTTTCCTGGGATGGTAGGGATGATAATGGGCACAAGCTACCCAGCGGCTGGTATCTTATTCTGCTGCATAACGATGGTAAGACATACTGGCGAAAGGTGAGCATGTTGAAATAGTCCAGATAATATATGAACTCCACAGGCATCACCCGAGCTTATTACAAGGATACCAATGCTTTATCGGGGAATATCCCTGTCAATTCATTAGTTTTGCAACACTATCAGCGCTCATCTCCATGTTCAATCGCTGCCAATATATTGGTAGTTTTTATTACTTTTCCAGACTACTTGCTCAGGGTCATGCGGTTGTGCAGGATGTATTTGCCACAGCGGATACTGTATATATATACTCCGCTGCTGACAGCTTGATTTTGCATATCTGTACCAAGCCAGACAAACTCGTAGAGACCTTTGCCGTGCACTGGTATTTGTGAAAGATAGATCAACTGGCCTTTCAGATTGTAGATCCGTATTTCGGCATCTTCCTGAAGATCAGAAAGCACCTCAAAACTGATCGTGGTGCTGGGATTGAAGGGATTGGGATAGTTTTGCAGTAGCTTCAGGGGGATGGGTATCAAGTCCTGAGTCTCATCTGCATTCGGTGCGGGAGGATCAGAACTGAAATTGGTGAAAACGCATATCACTCCGAAGTCAATGCTGAGATCAATGATTTGCTGTTTCAATGCTAATGCTGTTTGGGATTGTGGATGGTGTGAATAATATTCAATCAGGAGATTGTCAATTTTGGTGGCAGCCCAGATCTTGGGAATAAAGCCCATATTGGGTGTTTCAGTATCCGCAAGGGTATAATTGTAAGTGTAGTTTACCGGAGTATCCTGATGGTTACCTGAAATGCCGATTGTGATGCCCTGCAAATCAGAGTATCGCCCTACCAGCCGGTATTGCATCCCTCCATAGATCGCGGGGAAAGGATCAGGCAGCACATCACTGGTTCCTGCGGAGGTGCTTATCAGCGGGTTCAGAGTGATGGGGTTGCGCATTTCGTTATAGAAACTGGTAATGGTATTCACAATCTCTGAACTCTCCAAAAAGATGCTTATTCCATTGTAATTCTGTGCCAGGGAGTTCAGTAACTGATAGTTTACTTCTGAACCAATCCCAAAGCAATAGATATGCGGATCACTACTGGCATAGATACTAACATACCGTAATATATTGTAGGTATCGGTCGCTCCCACGGTTGGCTGTCCGTCAGAAAGCAGTAATACACAATTCGTTTCAGGGGTATTACCAGGACCTAACTGAGACAAGGCAGTGTAAAGAGCACCGCTCAAATTTGTGCCGTTTAAGCCGGGCATTTCATAATTCTGGACGTAAGATAAGGCCAGGATACGGTTTGCATCATCAAACGCACGCATATTGCCCCACAGAGGCCGCACCAGGTGGTCAAAGAATATCACATTGAAATAATCTCCCTGCTCCAGATTGTTGATCAACCAGCAAGCCGCAGTTTTAGCATGGATCAGCCTGTCTTCCCAGGTCATGCTACCGGAAGCATCAATAACGATATTCAGTCTGATATTGGGGTTTTGATTTGATGGAATGGCGTTCTCTTCAAAAGTATAAAGGAAGAAACCTTGATCTCCATCATCCGGAGCATTTTCCAGATATGTGCTTAAGCCCCAGGAGCTTAGCTCTGAGGTAGAGAGATGGATCACACACCGGTAGTTCGTGGTGGCTGGTGAGTTGTATTGGTGATAATGTGCGGTAGCAGTATGATCTGTATGCGAGGACTGCTCGTTAACATCCAGAATCTCAAAGCCTTCGATCACTTTATCAGCTACGATATCAATATCCAATGATTGGACATCCAATGGGCTGGTTTGCATGCTGCTGTAATTGTTCTTCAGATTCAGGGAAACACTGCCGAAGTTGTAGTTCAGCATCTGCACATAAGTGAGTTCTATCGATAGCGATTCATTAACGAGAAGATCTTCAGGGATATCAAATACCAGCGGCATCAAGAGAATGTAATCAACAAAGTCATGCGGGAAAGTACTGGGCCCCCCCTGAGGATTTTCCTGGACACCGGCAATGCTGGCCTCATGCCATTGTTCTCCAATGGCCCATCTGAGGCTGGTAGGGCTTGCTCCAGTAGGAAGGGGAAAATACAATCGTGGAGAAATCGGGCTTAGTGAAGTATTTGTGAATCTATTTAGCACTTGTACCTCGGCCACCTGATTGTTGACATTCACCTCATAACTGCATTCGTTCAAATGAGTTATCTGAAATGTAGTATTGTCGCGATTGACTAAAACTCCAGCGGCGCTAAGAATAACAACTGCAGAGCAAAAGAACATAAATAGAGTAAGCTTTTTCATCATTCTCTCCTGTATATATTACAATATGGGCACTTCTCTCAAATGGTCAATTACGATTAATGTGCACATTTTATTCCACACACAAATGTTTTCTTTAATAGCTGGTGGGGAAAGCAGGATATCTCTTATTCTACACGCTCTTTGGGGTAAGAAAGATGATACCGAAGAGGCAGGAAGAGTGAAAGATTCAGGAACAAAAACAAAGGACGGATCAAGGTCTGCCAGTACATCATTATTTTACAGAGATGGATTACTTCTGGGATACAATCGTTAGCATCTGCACATTCAAAATCTTAAAGGCGCAGATTGATCTTGGCACACAACCAGTATGTTGACCTTATATCCATATGCTGGAGGTAATATGGGGTGGTGTGCTGGGCAGGGATTATGTCATTTGAAACTAAACACGATATAATATTTCCAGTGCGAAAATGAACAAGGCCGACACTCAGCCGGCCTTGTCTAAAGCTATATGTTATTCAGCTATTTGACATGGAAATTACACAAGCATGGCTAAGTGCTTGATGTATATGACTGAGTGATAAGACGAGTAACACATCCGTAGATACATGAATTCTGAAGCTCCCCCAACCAAGCCACTCGAAAAAAACCCAGGAAACCCTAGATTTCCAATTTCGGATTTACAGATGGTAAAGAGAGTTGATGTAATTTCCCAATCAATCCTTGGAGATAGTTCCTGGGATTTATCGAAATCAATGTTGCCTCAGGGTAGGCTTGGGTAAAACTAAGCGGATATGATACTCTCTTAGCCGGGTTCCACTTGATTTCAAAGGCGGTTAATGCTCCGTTTTCGATTTCAATCAGATCAATCTCCTGCTGGCTGGTGGTGCGCCAGAAATAGTGATCGAAGCTTGCCCGCCGGTTCAGCATCATTTTACGACGCTCGGTGATATAGTAGTTTTCCC
Source organism: Candidatus Cloacimonadota bacterium (assembly GCA_023230025.1). Lineage (GTDB taxonomy): Bacteria > Cloacimonadota > Cloacimonadia > Cloacimonadales > Cloacimonadaceae > UBA5456. The sequence goes on from JALNYD010000038.1 coordinate 8,497, forward strand.
ACAAAGCTCCTATATCATTCCGCATGTCAGGGGGAGAAAAGTTGTTGATCAGGGCGTTGCGAATCCCATTATCCCAGAAATACACTTTCACCGCACGTTTGAGCTCGGAGCGCAAGTTGCGGCGGTATGAGCCCAGCCTGTAGATGATGAAGCATTGCTCCATCAGCGATATATAGCGTTCCACCGTCTTTTTATCCATTCCCACTGAATTGGCGAGCTCGGTGTAGGAAACCTCCGATCCCAATTGCAGGGCCAGTGCAATCAGCAGCTTTTTCATCAGATCCGGACGCTTAATATCCTGATAGATGAGGATGTCTTTGAACAGATATGATCCGGCAATCTCCTTGATGATGTCCTCCGCTACGGTTTTTTCCAGATACACCTCAGGGTAGTTACCATAGATCAGGCGGATGTTCAGGCCCCTCTGTACTGCCGTAATCCCTTCGTAATCATACAACTCGTTGCTGGATAAGGGGGGCAGCGTGAACTCAAACTTGCGCCCGGTAAGAGGCTCATTGGTAAGATTGGAGAGATCCAGAGATGATGAGCCGGTGACAAATATCTGCGTATCCGGCAAAGCGTCGATAATCGCCTTGAGCTTTATGCCAACATCGAGTATCCTCTGGGCTTCATCAATGAGGATGTATTTAAAAGCCCCAAATGAAATCAACAGGTCATCCAGACTACGAAAATCGAAAGCTTCCTGCCCATCAATAAGGTCGCAATTGATGTATCTGAAATTGGTCAGATTCGCTCTAATGGAATTCAGAAGCGTGGTCTTGCCGGTGCGACGGGCTCCATAGATGATGATTGCCCGGCGCTTATGCAGGTATTTCTGGATAACGCCATGTACTGCTCTTTGGATCATATTCACCTCATAGACATTGTTTTGCATGCTCAAAAGCTGTCAACCATAAAATGCAATTCGGGGACTCAAATCCCTGAATATCGTAATATCCAGGGAATTGAATCCCCGAAATAGGGCATATCTGAAGTGGGTATCTTCTGAACCAATCAGAATCAGGCATAGATACAGTGGATGTACACAACAGATTATGCTTTGAAATGATATATTCTTGCCGGGCCATAGAAGTGGACAAAAAGTATGATTAAATAATACTTGACGAATCAAATGCGTAGGTTATACTATCTATGTATGAGAGCTCCAGAAGGGCGTTCAGGTAAAATAGACCAAATTCTCCACTTTTATCTGATAATTCCAATTTCTGGGCGTTCGGCACATCTCAGCATTGACCAGGGTTGGTATTGTTCAATGGTCTTTGTTTATGTATTACTGTCTACCGTAGAGCTTTTATCGGTGGCTACTTTATCCCCTAAGCGAATTGTCTTGACGAAAAGAACATGGGGTATTTTCTTGCAATATAGGGAATGCGTTCCCTGATTTGCACAAAAGTGTGAGGATGATTATGTACACAAGAAGCATGCAGCAAACCATGATGAAGGTAGCCAAAGGCTTTCCGATCATCACCATTACCGGTCCCAGACAGTCTGGCAAGACCACCCTGGCCAAGATGCAATTCCCGGATCACCATTATCTTGATCTGGAGAACCCCGAGTTGAGAGTGATTCTAGAGAGTGATCCCAAATCTCTGTTAAGTGACGAGAATGGACGATATATCATCGATGAGTTTCAGTACGCACCGGATATCCTGCAATACATCAAGATGATGGCTGATAAAATCCCGATGCCGGCCCGGTTCATCCTTACGGGAAGCAATCAGTTTAGCATGATGCGGCATCTTTCCCAGTCTCTGGCCGGAAGAACAGCCATTTTCCAGCTCTTACCATTTTCGTATGCTGAAATCTATCAGAACCAAAAAGAAGACATCAATGAAGTGCTATTCAAAGGCTTTTACCCCAGATTGATAGATCAGGGGATGGATCCCCAGATGTTTTACACTTCCTATATCAACACCTATCTGGAGCGCGATGTGCGCCTGCTTACTCAGGTGCAGGATAGAGACCTCTTCTTCAAGTTTCTGGGCTTATGCGCCGGCAGAACTGGTTCTCTACTCAATAAAACAGCCTTAGCGAACGAGACCGGGGTGGATGTGAAAACCGTGTCCAATTGGCTTTCCATCCTGCAAACGAGCTACATTATCCATATACTCCAACCCTGGCACAAGAATCAGAATAAGCGGCTGGTGAAATCTCCCAAGCTCTACTTTCTCGATACGGGTTTGGCCTGTCGCTTGCTGCGGATCAGAGATGCCCAGGATTTGATCAACCACCCCCTGAAAGGTCAACTCTTCGAGACCTTTGTGGTATCTGAGTATCTGAAGATGTTTTACAACCAGGGTAGTGAAGCGCCCTTGTATTTCTACCGTGAAAATAGCGGCCTTGAGCTTGACTTGATCATCCAGAGCGGAGCGATGCTGATGCCGGTGGAGATAAAATCAGCCAAGGTGTTTAACCCCAGCTTGATCAAGAACATTCAGGTTGTGAGCAAGTCCCTGGACTTTCAATCTGCATCCCTGATCTATGGTGGAGAGATGAAGTTCTGCAGAGACGAGATCAATATCTACCCATATTTCCAGATCCCGCAATCTTAGTGAAGCAAGTAAAACTGATTCCGGAGCCACGCGGCATGGATAGTTGTGCGCTCAAAAGCCATTATGCCCAATCCCACAATTATCATGTTTTACGCTGGCCCACATCTTTTATGTCGCGCTTCCGGGTCTGTTAACTGGCTTTATAGATCTCCTCTATTGCCTTGTGAGTTTCTGATTCAGACATGATATAACTCATGACTAATATATGGCACATATTGGGCGAAATCGTAGTGCTTATTGATCCAAATGGGGGGCGGATGAGTGCTCGCTATCGCGGGGGTTTATCTTGAATCAAAGTGCCACTGAAAAAAGAGCTTGCTGCCAAAGATTTTGAGCTGTGAGCTCCAATAATTATTCATAGAATCTCATTCCTAACCCCTAGCCCCTAGCCATAAGCCATATTCAATAGCTGCAGCAGGGAATCGTGATACTTCTGTATATGATCCTTTCTTAAGCTAATACGGTAGCGGTTCTCCTTGGAATTGTAATCCAGAAGCTCTAATCCGGAGTTCTCAATCAACTGATCCGCTTCCTCATTCTTTTGTATCTTGATCTCAATTCTAAGCACTTCTTTTTGTGGCCTAATCACGACAAAATTGTTCGCTATGCCGTCTTTTGCTGGCCCGATGTAGTACTTATTGTATTTAAGTTCATAGTCAGCTGCGATCTCTTTAATGATTCCTAGAAGCTCATCTGCCATTGCCAAGGTTTTTTTTGTTGCCTTGTTTTCCCAATAGCTGCGGTCAACCGGCTGAAAAACACTCTCATCCTCATCTACAAAGCCAAGTTGTAGTTGGTCTAAAACCTTTATAAAAGTCAGTGTAATGGTATCGTTGATCTGGAAAGCATTCATTTGGATTGCAACCAGAGGTATAGCGCCATTGAAAAGATTGATCACGTTGAGGAATCTGCTGGTAATATCTTCCGCAATAATTACTGCACAGTGCTCATATTGCGGGTAGCGCTTGCGTTCAATATCCCAGTACTCAATTGTCCTGATTAAGTGACTTTCATCCGTTTTTCCCAGTTGAATCTCTACTTCAAATCTCTTGCTGAGCTCCTCATCTTGCAGTAGCAAATCGAGCCGGCCTGATCCGGGTTGAATCCTTTCTTTGTCCTTCAAAAACAAAGTTCCCAAACCCAATATGCTAGGATCTTCCTCAATCTTGTTCTGCACCCAACGTTCATTAAACTCTGAATGATGCTTAAGCATGATTTTGTGTGCTTTTTCATACTTCATGCCATTTTCTCCTTATGTCTCCACACTGCCAAAGATACTGATTATCTGCAGTTGCTTCTAAAAGACACGCTGAACAAATTCTCATCCATGTCAAGATAATAGTGCAAAACAGGCAGCCCCATTGTTCACAAACACCATTGGATCCTCATTTACCAAGAGTTGTCGCTGCATGTTTTTTTACTTTTGCAACATGCTTCAGTGTCCTGTGGGTATTAATGAAGTCATAACTCAACTTTATTAATGCGGTTGAAATGTAATCCCGCAATTAGGGACGTATTACGAGAATATAAATACGTAGTTCGGGATATTCTGCTTGACAGATTGTTGCATACCTTTTATACGGTATGTGAGATTAGTGATCGATACACCTGATCAGGGAGGAACAATGCTTGAAAAGGAAAGTGACATCATTGAGCGCTGGATCAGCGAAGATATCCGGAAACACATGTACAGAGGCAAGGCAATCATAGTAATGGGTCCGCGGCAATGTGGCAAGACTACCTTGTTAAATCAGCTGTTCGACGCGGGGCAGCAAATGCTTTATCTTAATTGTGACGACGCGCGTGACCGTCAGGCTCTCGAAGCTAAGTCCATCGCTGCACTTAAGTCCTTGGTGGGGAGTAACAAGCTGGTGTTGATCGACGAAGCTCAACGAGTAAACGATATCGGCTTAAGCCTCAAGATGATGGTTGATAATATCCCCGGCATCCAAGTGATCGCCACCGGATCATCATCATTCGAACTGGCAAATAGGATCAATGAACCCATGACGGGCAGGAAATATGAGTATTATCTGCATCCCTTTGCCCAGCAAGAATTAGCAGAGCATTATGGTAGCTGGAATGAGCAAAAGTTGCTAAATCGTCGCTTGATTTTCGGTTCTTATCCGGATATCGTGAAATCCCCTGGTGAGGAAGCTGATCTGCTCAACCTGCTGGTGGGTAGTTATTTGTTCAAGGATGTCTTCATGTTTCAGGATCTGCGTCGTCCGGAGCTATTGGATAAGCTGCTGCGCGCATTGGCCTTGCAGGTGAGTTCCGAAGTATCATACACGGAGCTGGCGCGGCTCACCGGCACGGACCATAACACGATTCAACGCTATATCCATCTGCTGGAACAGGCCTACGTCATCTTCAGGCTCTACAATTACAGCCGCAATAAACGCAATGAGATCAAGAAAAGCCGGAAAATCTATTTCTGGGATAACGGGGTAAGAAACAGCTTGATAGACGATTTTCGCCAAACAGAGCTAAGAGACGATATCGGCAAGCTCTGGGAGAACTTTCTTGTCTCTGAAAGAATGAAGTATCTGGCCAACAACCGGATCCATCGTGGCTCTTTCTTTTGGCGCAATATCCACCAAAGCGAGATTGACTACCTGGAGACCTACGAAGATAAACTGGAGGCATACGAGATGAAGTGGAACCCCAGGCGCAAAGCAGCGGCAAGTGCATTTCTCAGACAGTATTCGGCGGCACAGGTGAATATGGTACACAGCGAAAACTATCCGGTATTCCTGGGCTTTGGATGAAGTCCGCTTGATACACACGGATATCAGTTATGCATCTCCTAAGCTGAACTTGGAGATAGCATTCCCTGAAAATACTAGGGGATGGCTATCCCCAAAACAGAGCTATCTTTCCATGATTAATACTTCATTGCTCATAAATTGAAACGACACAATCCATACCCCGCTCAAGCACGATCTTACTGCCCAGTACTCGTTATCTCTTATTTCCAGTGCGAAAATGAACAAGGCCGACACTCAGCCGGCCTTGTCTAAAGTAATATGTTATTCAGCTATTTGACGTGGAAATTATCCAAAAATTGCTGCAAGATGGCAGCCCGGCTGGGATGGCGCAGTTTTTTAAGTGCTTTATCCTCGATCTGACGTATGCGTTCGCGGGTCACCTGAAAGATATTGCCCACTTCTTCCAGGGTACGGTGATAGCCGTCATCGATGCCAAAGCGGAGGCGGATCACACGTTCTTCACGGGTGGTGAGGGTTTTGAGAACTTCATCCACTTGCTTTTTGAGCAAGCTGCGTTCGGCCAGGCGTTCAGGAGAGATAATGGTGCGGTCTTCGATGAAGTCGCCCAGGATGCTATCCTCGCTATCGTGCCCGATCGGTTTATCCAAAGAGACAGGTTCTTTGCTGATGGAAAGGATGTTTTTGATCTTTTCCACCGGCATATCCAGAACTTCGGAGATTTCTTCCGGATATGGTTCGCGTCCCAGCTTTTGCATGAGGCGTCGGCTGGTGCGATTGATCTTGTTGATGGATTCAATCATATGCACGGGGATGCGGATGGTTCTGGCCTGATCTGCAATGGCGCGGGTGATGGCCTGACGGATCCACCAGGTGGCATAGGTACTGAATTTGAAGCCTTTGCGATAGTCATATTTCTCCACAGCACGCATAAGGCCAGTGTTGCCTTCCTGAATCAAATCCAGGAATTCCAGGCCGCGGTTGTTATAGCGTTTGGCGATGCTGATCACAAGGCGCACGTTGGCTTCGATCATCTCATTTTGAGCTTTTTCCTTGTTGCGTTCGGCACGGTCGATCTCGCGGAGGAGGAAGACCAGTTCATTGCCGGTCATTTTGGTTTCGAGTTCCACACGCCGGATTTTGCGCCGGGCAT
>JALNYD010000319.1 GCA_023230025.1 Candidatus Cloacimonadota bacterium
AAAATCTGCGCGACATAGGTTGAGGAGTTGCCTTCAGGAAGGGGCTCTACGTGCCTTGGCAACAAATTATTGCCCCCCCCTTCCTCCCTGGTTTAGCTCTATTTCAGCACTATATCACCCCATAATAGCCCCATGCCATGTGGAGATTATGGGCTGATGTAGTGCTAAAGCCGTGGTGAAGGCAGGAGGATGACAGGTGTAATAAATCATTAGTCTTTTTATTCGCTTGGGCTATATTGTCTGAGAAGCTTGGTTTTACCGAATGGGGTGCTGATACCGTTAAATCTCTGTTCTGTAAATGAGAGTGTTTGAATATGGAAGGAGAATAATAGATGAAAGCTATCAAATTGCGTGAAGGTATTTATTGGGTGGGAGGCATTGACTGGGACCTACGGAACTTCCATGGTTATCTCACTCAAAGAGGCTCCACCTACAACGCATATCTGATTATCGATGAGAAGATTACCCTGATTGACAATGTAAAATACTATCTCTATGATGAATTGATAGCCCGCATTAGTGATATCATCGACCCCCGCAAGATCGATGTCATCGTGCAGAATCACGTGGAAATGGATCATTCCAGCAGCCTGCCGATGCTGGCGAAATTGTGTCCCAAGGCAACGATCTATACTAATGCAAATGGTATCAAGGGTCTCAAAATGCATTTCAAAGAGGAGATGAACTTCTCTGAAATCAAAACAGGGGATAGCATCAGCATCGGGAAACGCGACCTGCATTTCATTACCACACCCATGGTGCATTGGCCGGATAATCAGTTCACCTGGTGTCCCCAGGAAAATATTCTCTTCTCAAATGACGCTTTTGGTCAGCACATTGCTTCTTCCCAGCGTTTTGCCAATGAACTGCCCTCCGGAATTGTGCTGGAAGAAGCCAAGAAATATTATGCCAACATTGTGTTGCCATATTCCAAGCAAGTGCAGAAGGTGCTGGATATGGCGGCTCCTCTTCCCATCAAGATGATTTGTCCCAGCCATGGACTGATCTGGACAGAGGACAACATCGGCAGTATCGTTGCAGCTTATAAAGAATGGGCTTACAATGTTTCTGATCAGAAGCAGGCCCTGGTGGTTTATGACTCAATGTGGAAATCCACCCAACTGATGGCGGGCGCAATTGCAGAAGGATTTGAAGAGCTCGGGATTCGAGCAAAACTGTTGAATCTGCAGGTCAATCATATTTCTGATATCATGACGGACGTCATCGATGCCCGCTACATCGCGGTGGGTTCACCAACGCTAAATAGCTCAATCCTGCCCACTGTGGCGGCTTTTATCTATTACCTCAAGGGACTTTCCCCAAAAGATAGAATTGGCCTGGCCTTTGGAAGTTATGGCTGGGGTGGGCAAAGCATTCCGATTCTGCATCAACTGCTTGGGGATGCCAAAGAATGCGGATTTGATATGCTGGAACCTATCAAACACCAATATATTCCCTCAAAAGAGGATCTGAACAAGATTAAAGACAATCTGATAAAGCAAATAAAATCAAAACTGGAGGAATCATGATCAGCAAAAAGCTGGAAAAAGCAATCAACGAACAGATCAACAAGGAGCTCTTCTCTGAGTATCTGTATATATCAATGCAAGCCTGGTTTGCGAACCAAAATCTTGATGGTATGGCAAACTGGATGGACGCTCAGGGCAAAGAAGAACGCTTTCATGCGATGAAGTTCTTTAATTATCTCATCGAACGTGGCGGGAAAGTGACCCTGAAACCCATCGAAGGTCCCACAACCGAGTTTAAAACCCCGCTTAAGGCTTTTCAAATGGCCTTTGAGCACGAACAATTCATCACCAAGAGCATCAATGAACTGATGGATTTGGCGATCAAGGAGAATGATCACGCAACCCGTAGCTTCTTGCAGTGGTATGTGGATGAACAGGTGGAAGAAGAAGCATCTGTGGATAAAATTGTGAATCAACTTAAAATGGTGGGAGAAAATGGTCACGGCATCATGATGATCGATCGTGATTTGGGGCAACGCACCTTCAGTGCTCCCGAAACTGAGGAATAAACAATCAATGACCGGGGTTTGGCAAACCAAACCCCGGTTTCTGTTACAGCCACAGGAGTTGTTATGGATAACTTGAAGCTAGAGAGCCTTTATTCACGAATATTTAACTCGTCTGTTGTGGCGATAGGACTCACTGATGTAAACGGACGCTATCAATTGGTCAACCCTGCCTGGAGCAGTATGCTTGGCTATAGCGCCGAAGAAGCCATGAATTTGAAAATCGAGGATGTTACACCACCTGAAGACCGCGCTGGAAGTATGTTGAATTATGACCGCCTGATCAGTGGTGAAACCACCAGCATTCGCATTCAGCGTCGCTATTTGTGTAAAAATCAGGATATCATTTGGGCTGATCTACATGTATCGGCTATTACTGATAATGAAAATCATGTGCTGGGTGTGCTGGGGATGTTTGTAAACATAGATCCCCTGATGGCAGCAGAGGACAACATGAACCAACTCAACCATGAGCTTACCCAGGCAAACATAGATCTGCAAATAGCCATTGAAAAGCTAAACAAACTTGCTCGTCGGGACGAATTGACCGGGTTGTACAATCGCAGAGTCCTGGATGAAGCCATGGAACATGAATTACAACGCAGCAGTCGCACCAAGAGGGGATTTACAGTTGCTATAGCTGATCTGGATGATTTTAAGAAAGTGAACGATACCTATGGGCATGATTGTGGGGATGAAGCCCTGAAAGCTCTGGCGGATGTTCTAAAAAATGGTGTACGAGCTATGGATTCCGTTGGTAGATGGGGGGGCGAGGAGTTTTTGTTTGTCCTTCCAGAAACATCTATGGAAGGCTCCAGAATTGTGCTGGATCGTATTCGTCGCAGAGTAAGTGAAATCGAGCTTCACCACAACGGCAACGAAGTTAGGTTCACAATTTCAATTGGCATGTCCTATTGCCAGGGAGCCTGCTTCCGGGATAATGTGATCAAAGAAGCTGATCTGGCGCTTTATGAAGCGAAACGCACCGGCAAGAATAAGTTGGTTTGCTATCAAGGGATCAGCAAAGAGCCGGGCAAGAAAGCAGATTAGAAGCATCCCTATTATATCGTGTTTAGTTTGAAATGACATAATCCATGCCCCGGCAAGATTATGTCATTTCAAAGTGGAAACTGTATTAGCAAGAAAAATCAAAGCCCGGATTCGCGATGAGCCCGGGCTTTAGTATTATATAGCTTGTTTAGCTCAATTGTTTAATCACGGATTTCCCCGGGAAGCATGCTGCTTCACCCAGTTCTTCTTCGATTCTAAGCAGTTGGTTGTATTT
>JALNYD010000320.1 GCA_023230025.1 Candidatus Cloacimonadota bacterium
CTGATTTTAGTTGACAGCTAATTGAGGATGAATAATGAAACGTAAAGTGAGAAAAGCAGTTAAGTACTCTGAGCTTACTAAGAGAATGGTAATACATGACATAGTATCCGAAGGCATAAGTATAGCTATAAAGTGACACCCCAAATGTCATATAGCCATCACTGTGACAAACAGGCATAAGCCTTTATCTGGTGTAGAGATGCTTAGGACTACTTTCGGATAGCTGTCACAGTGGTTTTGGACTTCTTTGGACTGGTTTGTGACAGTTTTATGTCAAATCTGGACTCTTTTCAGACTGGTTTCGGAACTCGCTGAATCTCAACGAAATAGACCAGTTCGAAAGACTCGCAGTGTGAGTGGAACGGGGTGATTACGAAATATCCCTTACATCTTAGTTGAGTCTTATATCAGATGCATTAAGTCTAATAGAAGTATTCTGAGGTCACTACCCAATCAATGAGAAAGGAGCTTCCAGAATCACACGACTCAGTTGCAAGGCAATCCAAGCTTGTCAAAAAATGCTCTGTTTCGTTCTTTTGCTTCCTTAACGAGCCGATCAAAAGAATACACTTCAATATACGTTTTATAATGTGGCTGATAGCCAAAGTATCCAAGTTCATCACTTGTCATTTGCAGAGCATGAATCTTGCATCTCTTTCTCAGGGAAGGAGTCAAATCCGCTACAATGTAGCAAAACCCAGGAATCGCTTCTGAACTAGGAATGGGGCGACCAACATCTGTCTTTGAGCGACCTTCTCTGATCCTTTCGATGTATTCAAGTGCCTGTTCTATTGGGTCTTTTTCTTCACCTTCTTTATAATCATTTCGCTGTGGTCTTTTGATCTCTATAATAGTGATGGATGGTAGTGGGAATTGATTCGTCTCACTTATGAGAATTGGGGTATCGAAACCTTTTAGGGCAAGGATGTCAGGCTCTTTTGTACTCTCAGAAGCTATCAGTGGAATTGATTTGATTGTCTTATCAGAAGCAAGATAGTTATGGAAGGTGAGCTTTTCGTCTATCAACCACAAATTGAAAGTATCAGGGTTTTCAGTATCTGAGGTTTTCCCCATTGGCATAATCAGGTCATGAACTATCTCTTCTTTTGAGTATTTTCCTGTACAGTCCCATTCAAGCGCTTTTTCGAGTAGATCTATAACCGATCTTCTATTAATTACATAGTCAGCAAGTTTAGATTGGTTAAGTTCTTTGATGGTTTCCTTGTATCTGTTGAATCGCTCAATGTATTGCTCTGTGTCTTGGAATGAGGAGTTTTTAAACAGCTCATGTCCTTCTACTATACTGGCTTGCTCAATATCTCTAGTTTTGTTATGTAGAAGCAGATCAAGATCTTTTTCCGAAGCGTCAGGATCAACATTCAGTTCTTCAGGTGAAATCAGGGACAAGATAGGCTTATATTTTGGAGCGACGGTGTCAACAAAGTGTTTGATATGAGCTCTTCCAGCTTCTATGTTATGTTGAATGTAATCGTGTAGATAAGACTTAACACATTCCAAGACTGCCGATTCGATTTGTTTGAAAGTAAGACTGTCATCCTGTAGCATATCTGGATAGTCATCCTCAATATCAAATCCCGTTCTTTCGAGACGAACGTTTTCATCCAAGTATTGTGAAGTAACATAGCAGTAGTATATAAACTCTTCGGAGTCTTTCTTGAGTCGTCCGTATAGTCCAGGTATGAGATTACGAAGTTTTTTCTCTGTTACCACTCTATTCCCCGCACAGTACACCAAAGTATGATCATTTGCGCTTCGAGCTGGCAAGAGAATGTGCGTAAGGGAAAACGAGTGATTTCCGATTGTAATATCAGTTGGTTTCTCTTGAGTAACCATCAGATCTGCGTAAAGATCATCAAGTTGGATCACAGTGTCTTCGTCTTTAACTGTGATACTTGGCGCACTGCCTGGTCTAATATAGTACCATAAGCAGTGATTTAGGATATCTCTGGCTATTGTATCAATGTTTTTTCGTGCATATTGGCGATAGATCTCTTTTACATTTATTAGAGATATAGTTGTAGATGAGGTTGAAGCAGATGATTGAGTCTTACGATCGTTATGAATACCCTGATCTGCATCAAAATCAAATTGACGATGACACAAAACACCATCCTCTATAAAATCGCTTTCGACATGAACTCTTTCAAAGACCTTTAACCATAAAAGGCGACCTACACCCTTACAGCCTTTATTGGCTTTATACTCCGAATCTAAAGTACAGAATGACTCCATGTTTTGCTCATTAAACCCGATTCCAGAATCTTGTATCTTGAAACTTGTGATGTCTGGCTTTGTTTCGGGACCAGGCTTTTTAGTATCTCCAAAACTAGCTTCTGTTTGATCTGACCTTATGATCTCCAGTGAAATATTCCCTTTTCCACCGTCTTCAGAGAGTTCTTCAATAGCATGAATCGAGTTAACGACAGCCTCATAAACTGTCATAAAACCATTATTTTTTGAGAGATGTGTATTACGAATTCTGCCGTGCAAATTGGTGTTAATCATACGCTCGTTGCTCATATTGTCTCCTAACATAGATGTGTGCAATATATCATATTTACTAATCTCATAATAATTTCAGATTTCAACACTCTGTTTTCGGTCAAGCATAAAACTATCAGGATGCCTCATATTTTTAAGTCATCCCATCCTCAACTGCATCACCAACGTACCTATTAGCGAGATATCATCTCCCTGCATGGAATCGACTACCTGGACACGGTAATCAGCATTGAAGGGATGGAGTAGTACCTGTTGTCTCTGGTGATCGAACTGGATACGTTTCAGGGTGATGCCATCGTTCAATCTGACAGCGCAAACAGAGCTATCTGTATTGCTCCAGTCGTCTTTTCTCTGGATCACCACGATGTCGTTATTCATGATCTGAGGCTCCATGCTTTGTCCATTTACTCTGAATACCATATAGTTATCGATCTTGTCCTTGAGGTATATCCGCGGTAATTCCACGAAATTGTCATGTTCAAAATTTTCTGTGACTTCGGCTGGCATTCCGGCAGAAATTTCAGCGAGGATCGGAAGTAATATTGTACGGCTGTAACTGCTATCTGTGCAATCTGATAGCTTGCCCTTAGCTGATACAACTTCTACCTTGGACTTGGTCTTTGACTCTGGCTTGGGATCCCAGGGGGCACTCACATACATCCCACCCTCACCACTCAGCAGCCAATTCAAGTTCACTTTTTGCTCTGCCAATTTGATGAGAAATTCGGGGTCTGGAGACCTCTTATTGTTGATGTATCGGCTCATGGAATTCAGTGAAATTCCATTT
>JALNYD010000322.1 GCA_023230025.1 Candidatus Cloacimonadota bacterium
TGGAGAGCTTCAATAAGGACGTTGACTATAGCAAACCGGAAAGCGGCGTGGCGATCCTCTGCGTCTGCGATAGGCTTTTGATGGGCTTTGATGCTCCGATCGAGCAGGTGATGTATCTGGATAAGAACCTGAGAGAGCATCGGCTGATGCAAGCCATTGCCAGGGTGAACCGCACCAAAGTGATGAAAAGCGGATACGTTAAAGAGCATGGCATCCTGGTGGATTACTTTGGAGTGGCGTCGCATCTGAAAGAAGCACTGGCTATCTTTACTGATACCGATGTGCAGGAACTGAATGATCTGAGCGCATATTTCAGGGGATTGGACAAAGAGATTCCGGTATTGGAATCCCGCTTCAGAAGGCTGATTCAGTTGTTTGCAGATAAGGGTATTGTCCGCATTGAGGCGTTTTTGCATCAGAGCATCGGAGATAATGAAGAGGAATGGGAACTGGTGGAGGATTGCCTACAATTGGGTGCTGATGTGAAGTTCCGGGCACAATTCGATACTTATCTGAAAGCCTTCTTTGATAGCCTGGAACTGCTGTTCAATGCAGCAATGGCGAGGGATTATTATGTCCCTGCCAAGCGCTTTGGCTATCTGATGATGCGCATGCGGAACCGCTATCACGATCCTACGATGGATTTGAAGTGGGCAGGGGCTAAGGTGCGCAGATTGATCGATAAATATCTGATCTCAGAAGGGATCAATCCCAAGATTGCGCCTGCCAAGCTGCTTTCTGATGAGTTTCCCAAGCATATGCGTGATCATAACAAAACCGGAAAAGCCAAAGCGTCTGAGATGGAGCATGCCATCCGCTGGCACATTAAAGTGAATATGGAGAAAGACCCTGCTCTTTATACAGGATTCCATGAACGGCTGCAGAAGATTCTGGATTCGTATAGGGAACACTGGGATAGAATCATCGAGGAACTTACCAAACTGAGAGAGGATATTGGCAAAGGCAGAGCTGATGAAGCGGGCATTGTTGATAGTCCTGTGATGCCATTTCTGGACTTGATGCTGATGGAAGCAGGGATAGCGGTGGATAGCAAGGAAGCAATTGACGCCGCTAAGCTATCAGAATTCATCTACAACAGGATCAAAGAATCACTCTCGATACCCAACTTCTGGCAGAAGCCCAATGAACGCAGACGTTTGGAAGGCGATATCAGAGATGAACTTGAATATTGCGGGATTGAACCCTTGCAGGAAGTGGCAGCTAAGCTGACGGCAGAGCTGATCAATCTGGCGCATAAACGGGAAGCTGAGGTGAGGGGTTCATGAGCCTCGATTATAAGATTGTTGTAAGGCATAGCAAGCGCAAGACAGCATCGATCTATATCGAGAGGGATAGCTCCATTACGGTGATTGTCCCACTTGGGACAAGCGAAAGTGAGGTGCAAAACCTGCTGAGCAAGAACGAGTATAAGATACATAAGTATCAGGCAAAACGTGCTCTACTGAACGAGAAGGCGATCAAGCGGGAACTGGTAAATGGGCAATCCTTCCTCTATCTTGGCAGGAATTATTATCTGCAATACAACGCTGAGGTTGAAAATATTCAGTTCAGGGGCAGACATTTCTATGCCCCGGAAGGCTCTGATGAGAAGCTAAGAGACATGTTCAAAGAGTTCTATCGCCATCGTGGAAAGATGTTTATCGAGCCCAGAGTACAACGCTTTGCTGAGATGATGGGGCTCAAAGTGGAAGCAATATCTATTATCGAACTCAAGAACCGATGGGCATCTTGCTCAGATAAGCGGCCCAAGGTGAACTTCAACTGGAAGATCATGATGGCACCCGTAAGTGTTATCAATTACTTGATAGTGCATGAATTAGCGCATTTCAAACATAAGAGACACAGCAAAGACTTCTGGAATGAAGTGGATAAAATACTCCCGGACTATCAGAAGCAAGTGCAGTGGCTGAAGGATAATGGGGCGGCATTGGATGTGTGAAATGATCCAAGTTATCATTTGCGATAGCTATTACAATTCTCTGCGTACAAAGCTGCAATGTCATTTTATTAGGAGCTAGTGATGCAAAACGAGAGTTCTCAAGTTCAGATAGATTTCTTCTCAGCTTGTGAGGGTGATTGCATTCTGGTTTCTTACAACGGATTTAATGTATTGGTAGACGGTGGGCCTAGCTGCACATTTGATGATCAGCTAAAACATCGTCTCAACGATCTAAACTCTAATGGAGAAATAATTAATCGCTTCATAGTAACCCATATTGATAGTGATCATATAGGGGGGGCTGTTAGACTGCTAGAGGAAAATGGGAATAATCAAATCAATGAGATAATACATATAGAACAAATCTGGTTCAATGGATATAGGAATCTCTTCTCTCCTCAAGGCTCAGTAGAATTGGATGATCGAGTTGCCACATTTCTTCCGCATCTTGCCCCAATTAAAATAGACGGAGGCATAAATCGAATGATTAGCGCAAAGCAAGGCAGTACTTTAACAAAACTCATCAGAGAAGGAGGATACCTGCTGAATACTGATTTTTCGGGAGGAATGATTACCGCTGAAGCGGATCGATTAGTATTAGATTGTGGTATTAGCATAGATGTTCTATCGCCAAATCAAGAGAGACTAGAAAGACTCAAAAGATACTGGCAAAATGAGCTTAGTAAGTTAAAGTTATACTGCCCTATTTCGAATCAGCCTGAAATAGAAGAAGCGTTTGAGAGTTTGCAATTGCTCGAAAAGAAGTATGTTATGCAATCCGATCAACACGAGATATCATTTAACGAACTCTCAATAGATGAGTTATCAAGATTGCCATTTCATGAAGATCTCTCAGTAACTAATGGTAGTTCAATCGGAGTCGTACTTAGTTTGGGAGGTAAGCAAATCTTGCTACTTGGAGATGCACACCCCTCGGTAATTATTGATTCTCTAAAAGATAGGTATCCTGGGGTTGATTATCCAATTCAATTCGATCTGATTAAAATCTCGCATCATGGTAGTAGGCTAAACATCAATCCGGAATTGCTGAGTATGATTGACTCACCAAGGTTCCTGATTTCCACAAATGGAGCTAAACATAATCATCCCGATCTTCAAACCTTGGCTATAATAGTTAACAGAGATGCACAATATAAACGCAATCTCATCTTTAACTATCCTACTGTCGGGTCGAAATTTCTTCAGCCAATAGAGTTGCAGCGAAGATTCAAGTACAATGTTGTTGTTAATAGTGCAAATGCGCCTCAGAGAGTAGTTTTGTAATGAATAAGTATATTGTTAATTCTAAGCAGATTGAGCACAACACAGTTATAGTTAAATGCGGTT
>JALNYD010000321.1 GCA_023230025.1 Candidatus Cloacimonadota bacterium
AAGGCTCTTGAGGTAGAAAGAAAGACCTTGATTGAAAAATTGAGTGAATGTAGTTCGAAATCAGTAAGTTGAAATTATTTAGAAAGAGAAGGGGATGAGTAATCATCCCCTTCTCTATATTTAGCCCAGGTAAGGTCAATTCGCAAACCTCGATCCTTCCCGTATCTTGTTGTAGTCTGCGGGTGACTTTACCAGATGGTCAGTCATAATAATCACTGTGCTTAAAACTTGATCATTTGGTTGTTATAGGGGCTAATGAACAAAGCTTGTTCGCCGGAAAAGTCGCGCCACATCTCA
This sequence comes from Candidatus Cloacimonadota bacterium, assembly GCA_023230025.1. GTDB lineage: Bacteria > Cloacimonadota > Cloacimonadia > Cloacimonadales > Cloacimonadaceae > UBA5456. Next base: position 298 of record JALNYD010000321.1, read on the forward strand.
TAGACTTCACGATACTCCTGATCCAGAGCTTCCAGGTAATCAAGAGCCAGGAGTTTGAGCAATGAACCGGATTCGATGTTAATATCGATCCCTGTCTTATGACTGCTTGTAGCATCTACAAGGCGCAAAGGGCGATGACCTTTGATCAGGGATTTCATGTGTTCTTTGGCCGTTTCCAGACCTCCCAAATCATCGACTAAGCCGTTTTCATACGCCTGTTCACCAGTCCATACCCGACCTTGGGCAATGGCATGCACATCTTCGACGCTCAGGTTCTTTCTGCCATTGGCTACCTTCTGCACAAAATCTTCATAAGTATGTTCAATCATACCTTCCAGAAGCTGTTTTTCCTGCTCAGTCCAGGGACGGGAGAGAGAACCCAGATCGGCATGTTCGCCTTTCTTGACTGTGCTCCAGTTGATCTTGATCTTCCTGAACATTTCGGTAGCGTTAAACATAATTCCCACAACACCGATTGAACCTGTTAAGGTAGCGGGGTTGGCAACAATCCGATCGGCATTGGCAGCGATGTAATATCCGCCGCTGGCAGCTACTCCGGCCATGGAAACAACTATGGGCTTTTTGTTCTCGGTCTTCGCCATTTCCAGTTCCCGATAGATGATATCAGAAGCCTGAGCACTGCCTCCGCCACTATCTACACGGAGGATGATGCCCTTGTACATATCGTTCTTCCTGGCATCGCGAATCAGCTTCACAGTGGTCTCCTGAGCTATCTTTTGACCAGGAGTGCCCTTGCCCATCACGATGTTGCCACTGGCATAGATGGTGGCAACAAGATTCTCTTTGGGCTTTGACCAGTCATAGCAACGATAGTTTTCAAGTTCTGTAATGCGCCTGTTATATCCGAAATCTTCCTTGAGTTTCTTATCAAGCTCATCCTGATAGATGATCTCATCTACCAATCCTGCTTCCAGGGCATTTGCTGAAATCAGATATGGCCCTTCATCAATCAATTGTTCCACCGGCTTGGAAAGGCGATCCCCTCGTCCAGCCTGGATTTGGGCAATAATCTGATCATAGAGGCTTCCCAACAGAGAATCATATACTTCACGTTCTGCTTTGGTCATTTCCGATTCGCTGAACATATTGCCCGCACTCTTATACTTATGGCTGCGGAAGTTCAATACTTCAATGCCAATCGTATCCAGCAAGTCCTTAAAATATGGGCTGGATATCGCAAGACCGCTCAAATCCACCATCCCATTGGGATTGAGGTATATTTTATCAGCAATAGCGGAAGCAAATATGTATGATCCATTGGAGATATTATCGTAATAGATACTTATGCTTTTGCCACTGCTCTTGAAATCCCGAACCGCGTCCAATAGCTCCTGTTGCAGTGCCTGAGACATGCTTAGGGCAGGATTGATCAGCAAAATGCCATCAGTGCTGGGATCTGCTTTTGCTTTATCTAACTTGGCGAAGATTTCTTCGATCCCAACTGTACCTTTATCATAGATCTGAAATGGGCCAAAGCTATATTTGGGAGCTTTGTAGCTTACAACCTTTCCCTTTGCCGGCATCTGATACCATTTTTGGGGAGTAATGCCAAAGATCGGCTTGAAGCTGTCTTCGGTCAAGTGAACCCAAGCATAGCCAAAGTTGTCGTCTTCATGGCTTCGCACCATGCTTCCGGCTTCAATCTTCCCGGGGCTCAGACTAAAGGATATCAGAGCGGTCTCTTCATCGGTATTGTAGGTCGCACCTAGTTTTAAACCATCCACCAACTGCGTGTTGATGCCGATTATCGGGCTCCTGAGTTCGTAATCGTCTTCTGAGCCCCATTTAGAGTAGTTCAGATCCAATGACAATTCCAGGCGATAATCGTTTATCCTATCCGTGAATACAAATGGACGTAAAGCAATACCAGCCCGATAATAGGGACGGGATTCCATGGGATTTTCCAGGGTCATCGCCAAAGATGTAAAATCATGGGGACGATAGGTGACAGCGCTTCGGAAGACGCCACTATCAAAATCTCCATCGCGCCAGCGATAGTTTGTCCCAAGATAAAGGTTTGGCAGGATGTGTGCAGGAAGAATCTCACTGCCTGCGGCCAGCATGTGATACTGTACGCCGTGATCGCGTTCATAGGCGTAGGCCAGACCATCAGTATTAAGCATTAACCAATACCGTTTTTGGAATTGTTCCTCATCTGCCAGATGCACCATGCCCAGGCCATTGGCATTTCCCGTGCCCAGTAGCGATGGGTTGGAATAAGGGATGAAGAGGTTGTCAATCCCGGCAATAGGGAATTCTTGCCATCCCAATTGCATATAATCCGAATCCTGAATTGTCTGCGAACAGAGCATAGCGCTAAGGCAGATTAGCCCCAAAACCAACCATAAGGTCTTCGTGATCTTCATAAGGTCTCCTTCTTCAGTGATGTTATATCACTCCCAAACAGAGCTATGTTTTTTGGGCTGCCAATTTTTGTCAAACTTTTTTGCAGGTTCGATCTATATCTCAGCGCTTTGGTAGATTGTACGCCCATTAGTTGCCGTCACGATGCGGTTACCTTACCGTTACTTTTGTGACCACATCGTAACCGCATTGTTACGATAACCAAGGAGCTTGCACTGAGCAATAAATTGGGTATCAAAGAAATCCAGCCCAGATATATAGGGGATATCGTGACGTTGACAATATTGGATCAAGCTGCTGGAAACATTATGGGAATAGGGAAGCTCTATCAATGCTTCAAAATGGGGGAGAGAGAGTCCTGGCTCATGGTCAAAGTTTAGCACCGGGCTCGCATTGATCAATAGTCTGACGTTCGTAAGGGAGCTATCTGCGATCTGGTATTTCTCTCTGAGCTGGGTTGATTTCTGTGTGTTTCTGCTTCTAATAAAGAGGTTGGTGCATCCCCACTGCTGAAGTTTGAGGATAAACGCCTCCGCACAAGCACCGCTGCCATAGATCAGAATGCTTTCCGAAGTTTGAATCAGGAGCTTGTTCAGGCTTTCCCGCAAGGCATCAAGATCCGTAT
>JALNYD010000323.1 GCA_023230025.1 Candidatus Cloacimonadota bacterium
GAATGCCACTGCCCGGGTACGCATTACCCCCGGCACCGGCAAACGCATCATCAACAAAGTGCAGATGAAGAAATACCTGCAACGCGAAACCCTGGAAATGGTGGTAGAGCAGCCTCTTGAGACTGTTGGCCTTTCCGAGAGTATCGATGTTTATGTGAATGTCACCGGTGGTGGCCTCTCGGGTCAGGCCGGAGCCATTCGTCATGGCATTTCCCGCGCACTCGTTGAATTTGATGAGAAGCTTAGACCTGCTCTCAAAGCCCGCGGATTTCTCACCCGTGACCCCCGCATGGTGGAACGTAAGAAATCCGGACGTCCGAAAGCCAGAAAGAGATTCCAATTCTCCAAGCGTTAATCTCCGGGTTTTGGGGGAGAGTATTCTCCCCTTGGAGCAGACAGCGTGAGCTTTCGAATTAGTTACTTAAGACCTGGCAGCAATGCCACATTAAACCTCCAAAGTGAGTTGCAAGGCGGTGAGGGGAAAGCCCCTCTGAATTGCGTATATCCTTTGGCGGAAACCTTAACCGTAGATTAGGAGAAACTAAATGTCCGTTGTATCTATGAAACAACTTCTGGAAGCTGGTGTTCACTTTGGACATCAGACTTTCAAGTGGAACCCCAAGATGAAAAAGTACATCTTCATCAAACGCAATGGGATCCACATCATCGACCTCAAGCAAACGGTCGATGCCATCAACGAAGCCTATCAGTTCGTGAAAGAAGTGGCAAGCAGAAAAGAGTATATCCTCTTCGTGGGCACCAAAAAGCAAGCCCAAAGCGCCATCAAAGAAGCTGCTGAAAAGGCCGGTGTATTTTACGTGAACCAACGCTGGTATGGCGGGATGCTTACCAATATGACCACCATTCGCCAGAGCATTGACAAAATGAAATACTTCGAAGAGATCGAAGCAGATGGCACCCTGAATAGCTATACCAAGCTGGAAGCTCAAAAAATGAGACGTATGCACGACAAGATTGAGTTTTCCCTGGGTGGAATCCGCGATATGGATGCCAAACCCGGAGCGATATTCGTGGTCGATACCGAATATGAAGATATCGCCATCCATGAAGCCCGTATCCTGAATGTGCCCATCATCGCGATGGTGGATACCAATTGTGATCCGGATCTCATCGATTATGTAATTCCCTCCAATGACGATGCCACCCGTGCCATTGCCCTGATCTCTGATATCATGGCCAATGCTGTTCTGGAAGGCAGAGGTATTGCTTCCGAGGGTGCTGATACTGCTGAAGCCTCGGAAGAAACCGAAGAAACCGAAGAAATTGCAGAGCCTGTGGTTGCCGAAATGGCTGCCACTGAACAATAGTATGACAATGCGTGCCGGAAATCCCAGCCGGCACGCACCCTCAAACCTCTTTTCTATTTTAACAAAGGAGAAGCAAATGGCAGAGATTACCGCAACCATGGTAAAAGAACTGCGCGAGAGAACCGGAGTGGGCATGATGGAATGCCGCAAAGCTCTGGTTGAGTCCAATGGCGATATGGATGGCGCCATAAAATTCCTGCGCGAGCGTGGAATTTCCAAAGCGGAGGCCAAAAGCCTGCGTGAGACCAAAGAGGGAATCATCTTCTCTTATATTCACTTCAACGGCAAAATCGGCGTTTTGCTGGAACTCAATTGCGAATCGGACTTCGTAGCCCGCACCGATGAGTTCAAAGCCCTTGCCGAAGAAATTGCCCTGCAGATTGCTGCCACCAATCCTCTGGCTTTGACCGCCGAAGGCATTGATCCCGCAATCATCGAAAACGAAAAAGAAATTGCCCGCAATAAAGCTCTCAACGATGGCAAAAAAGCCGAGATCGTTGAAAAAATCGTTGAAGGCAACATAAAGAAATATTGCAGCGAACATGCGCTGATGGAGCAAGGCCTGATCGCCAATGAAAAAATGACGGTCAAAGAACTGCTCACAAATGCGATTGCCAAAACCGGTGAAAACATTCAGGTAGCACGTTTCGTACGCTACAGCCTGGGTGAATAAGCCCTAAGCAAGACCAGGATGAATAGCACTTTCCAAGCCGCCAAAATCCAAAACCTGATGCTCAAACTCAGCGGGGAAATCCTCGCCGGGAAAAAGGGTTTTGGTTTTGATGATGCCGTGTGTGATACCCTGACTGACGAGCTCATTGAGCTGCGTCAGCATGGCTATGGCCTGGCCATCGTTTTGGGTGGCGGCAATATCTTCCGCGGCGGAAGCAACCAAAAACAGGAACTCGATCGGGTTAGCCTGGATAACATCGGGATGCTCGCCACTGTGCAAAACGCCCTTTACCTTTGTGAAATCCTATTGGCAAAGGGCTATGCTGCCGAAGTTTTCTCCAGTTTTATGCTGGATAAAGTTGCCGCTCACTATAGCCCTTTGAAAGTGCGTCAAGCCATGACAGAAGGGAAAATCTGCTTCGTGGCAGGGGGAACCGGAAATCCCTATTTTACCACCGATACTGCTGCAGTACTAAGAGCCATCGAGCTTAGGCTGGATATCGTGCTCAAAGCTACCAAAGTCGATGGTTTATATACTGCAGATCCGGTTAAAGATCCTGCTGCCCGTTTCATCAGTGATGCTTCATTTTCCCAGTGCCTCCAGCAGCGCCTGGGAGTGATGGATCTTACCGCTTTTTCTCTTGCGGCAGATCACGAAATGCCGATCAAGATCTTCAACATTACCAAAGCGGGAAACCTGATGGCTGCCCTTACCGACAGCACAGTGGGCACCTATATTCATCCCTAATACGAGGTAAACATCATGCAAGCATTAAAAGAAACCACAAAAGAGAAGATGCAGAAGAGCTTTGATTCACTGCTTCACCAGTTCTCCAAAGTGCGCACTGGCCGCGCCAGCGCTTCTATCCTGGATGATATCCGGATCAATTACTACGGCGAACCTACACCGGTGAAACAGCTCTGCAATATCTCTATCCCGGAACCTCGCACCATTGTGGTGCAACCTTGGGATAAGACTACTCTGGCAGATATCGAAAAAGCCATCCTGGGTGCCAATATCGGCATTACTCCCGAAAACGATGGTAACGTGATCCGCCTGCCCTTCCAGCCTTTAACCGAAGATAAACGCAAAGACATCGTGAAAAACCTCAAGAAACTGGCAGAAGATAGCCGCGTGGCAATCCGCAATATTCGCAGAGATGCCAACGAATCTGCCAAGAAAATGAAGAAAGACAGCGATATCAGCGAAGACGACGAGAAAAAGGTGCTCAAGGAAGTACAAGACATCACTGATGAATGGATCAAAAAGATCGA
>JALNYD010000324.1 GCA_023230025.1 Candidatus Cloacimonadota bacterium
GCTGCTTGCGCAGCGAAATGGGTTCCTGGGGCACGAAATGGGTGCCTGGGGCACGAAATGGGCTGCTTGCGCAGCGAAATGGGTGCCTGGGGCACGAGATAGGCTGCTTGCGCAGCGAAATGGGTGCCTGGAGCACGAGATGGGCTGCTTGCGCAGCGAAATGGGTGCCTGGAGCACGAGATGGGCTGCTTGCGCAGCGAAATGGGTGCCTGGGGCACGAAATGGGCTGCTTGCGCAGCGAAATGGGTGCCTGGGGCACGAAATAGGCTGCTTGCGCAGCGAGATTTGTGATTTGGATGGTGTGAATTGGTGAAGCATTCTGCTTCACCGATTCACCTTGTAACTCTGCATTAACAAGGAGGAAGTTTGGAGCTTTATGTGATTATCGCTTTACAGGCAGTGGCCATTGTCATCTGTATCATCATCGCTACACGCAAACCTAAGTCTAATGATGATGAACTTCAAAAGCTCAGGCAGGAACTGGAACTTCTATCTCGAACTATGAAGGATGAAACGGCAGCAGTGCGCTCGGATATCCTGATCCAAAACCGGGAAAACCGGGAAGAACTTGCCCGAAACCTGAAAGATTCAGCAGATTCTCAAGCCAAACATGCTCTGGATACCAGAACCGAGCTTACTGCCAGTTTAAACAATCTGAATCAGCAGATATTGAAGGATGCCACCAGTAATCGCGAAGAACTCAGCAAAGCTCTGAACAACCTTTCCGAAAGCCTTTCCCGCAAACTTGCAGAACTGACCAGCGGCAACACTGAGCAATCTGAAAAGCTGAAAAAGAGCATCGAAGACCGCATGGAGCAGATTCGCAGCGGCAACGAAATCAAGCTGGAACAAATGCGCAAGACCGTTGATGAAAAACTGCATGAAACCCTGGAAAAGAGGTTGGGCGAATCCTTCAATCAGGTTACCCAGCGTTTGGAGGAAGTGCATAAAGGTCTGGGAGAAATGCGCTCTCTGGCAACCGGAGTGGGAGATCTCAAGCGCACTTTGGAAGGGGTGAAACCCCGTGGCGTGCTGGGTGAAATGCAGCTTGAAAACCTGCTGGCTGAGGTGCTGGCTCCTGAGCAATATGTGCTCAATTTCAAACCCCGTCCCCGCCGGGATGAGGTGGTGGAGTTTGCAATCGTTATGCCCGGGCATGATGATAATGAAAGCAAAGTGTATCTGCCCATTGATGCCAAGTTTCCCGTGGAAGATTACCACCGCCTGGTGAGTGCTTATGAAGCCAACGATATGCCAGCCCTGGTTGCAGCTCAGAAAGCCCTGGTAATGCGGATCAAAGGCTGCGCCCGCGATATCCGCGATAAATACATCAATCCCCCCATTACCACCGATTTTGCCATCCTCTTCCTGCCTTTTGAAAGCCTGTATGCCGAGGTACTGCGCGTGAATGGTCTCTTTGAGCTGGTGATGCGTGAATTTGGCGTGATCATGTGTGGCCCCACCACGATCGCTGCCTTGCTCAACAGCCTGCAAGTAGGCTTCAAAACTCTGGCCATCCAAAAGAAAAGTAGTGAAGTATGGAAGGTTCTGGCTGCAGTGAAAAAGGACTTTGGCAGTTTTGGCGAAAACCTGGAAAAAACCCGCCGCAAGATTGAAGATGCCGGAAGAGAATTGGATCATGCCAGTCATCGCAGCCGCCAGATCGTCAAAAAACTGAGCAAGGTGGAAGAATTGCCCGAACCTGATCAACCCTTGCCTCTGGAGTAAACCTGGTGAATACAGACTGAAGACAAAGTTCTGAAATGTTACAGCAAGCCCTCGCTCTGCGGGTAATGTCATAGCTTTGGCAAATCCTTCATCATATAGCGTGAAATCCGGTGAGACACCGAAACCACAAACTGCCCGCCTCCTCACTCCTGGCTTCAGCTCAATTTCAGCTCGGTTTTGTCCCCAGATACTCCCGTGACATGGGACAATCTCGAGCTGAGCCCAAGGCAAAGCCGGGAGGAGGAATGAGCAGAACCGTAAGGTGTTCTAAAAAGGATACAGTTTTAGAGATTGCATTGTCTATAAAGGGACACTCATACTCGATAATTTCAGCTGCAAGATGATGATATCGACGATAATCAATCAATCTTATTTATCTGCAAGACAGATAGATATGAAGTTATCAGCAGATATTTCTGGCTGCTTTGGCACAATTGGCACAGTCCTTGCGTTATAGTTGGTCGTGCTACGGCACACGAATAGAGTGAACACAATATGTGATACACTAATTACAACAAAAACAACCCCAAAAAGGAGAAGACCAATGGGAACCCAACAAATTCTTTTAATCGTACTCAGCGTTATCATCGTCGGTGTAGCTATCGCCGTCGGTATCAGCATGTTTAACAGCCAGGCTTACAATGCCAACAAGACCGCTATTGCTTCTGATGCTCAAGCTTTTGCCGCTCAAGTGCTGCAATACTGGAAGACCCCTGAATCCCAGGGTGGTGCCGGTGGTAATGGTGCCAATATGACAGTTGATAATGTTACCAACTATCTTGGTCTCACCGGTGAAAATGCCGAAAACGAAAATGGTTCTTATGTGATTACTGATGCCGATAGTTTTACTGTTGAAATTACCGGTGTCGGTACTGCCATCAGAAACAATATGCGTCCTCAGATCGTAACCACAGTTACTCTTGCTACGGATGGTGTAACTGCTGTTGCTACAGACGAAGCTGTAGAATAACTAGTTGTTGAGAGATATATAGATCTCAAAGACAAGCTATTTTTCAAGATTGGTCAAGAAATCTCTTGACCAATCTTGGTATAATGGCATAATAGCTTAAGAAATGAAAGTAAGCAAAAATCTGGTAGGGGTTGGATTGGCTAAATGTATAAATACTAAAGGTTTAGTGACATAATATTAGATGTTAAGTACCTGAAAGTTATGGTTTGTTTTGTATAAGGCCAAAGCTTAGAACAGAGCTGGCCGAGGCTGGGCTTTATACAAACTAAACATTTGGATTGAAATCAGGTTTTTTAAGGAGTAGCCATGGCCAAGGAATACCGCTTCAAGGGCATCGGAGCACAGGGTAGATTGGTACAGGGCACTTTCATGGCTGATAATGGTAAGGCTGCCAAAGCTCACCTGAACAAGATTTCCCACAAGTATCAGTTACGCATCACCAGTTTTGAGAAGAAACGGGATTGGCTGTACAAAGTATATGCAGAAGGGAAAAAGAAGCCCTTTAATGGCCGGCAATCAGCCTATACCAAACAGGATGTTGCATCAGCGCTCACCCGCATGGGTTATACTCGTT
>JALNYD010000325.1 GCA_023230025.1 Candidatus Cloacimonadota bacterium
CAGATCAATTCCTCAGAATTGGTTCTGATGGATGTTGGAGCGGCTAACAACAACTACAGTGCGGATGTTACCCGTTGTTTCCCGATCAGCGGAAAGTTCAGCGAACGCCAGGCTCAGGTTTATTCTGCGGTATTGAGAGTTCAGAAAGAGATCATTGGGATGATCAAACCTGGAGTGGAACTGATGGATTTGCAGGTCAGGACTCGTGAACTGATCGCAAAAGAACTGATTGAGCTGGGCTTGATTTCGGATGCGGCAGATGTGACCAAATATTACATGCACGGAGTCAGCCATTTCCTGGGCATGGACACCCATGATTTAGGTGGGCGTAATGCCAGTCTGGAAGTGGGCAATGTGATCACCGTTGAGCCTGGTATTTATATTCCTGAAGAAAAGCTTGGCGTGCGCATCGAGGATGACGTACTGGTCACTGAATCTGGTTATTGTGTGCTAAGCCAAAACATTCCCAAAGAGATCAGCGAGATTGAGGATATTCTGGGAAGCGCCAAATGAAGGCCATCTATCCCGGTACCTTTGACCCCATCACCTATGGTCATCTGAACATTCTGGAAAAGGCAAGCCGGATGTTTGACGAGGTGATCCTGGGAGTGGCGGATTATACGGCAAAACAGAACTACTTCAGTCTGGAAGAGCGTTATCAGCTTTGCCTGCAGGCCACCAAGCATCTTCCCAATGTTTCCGTGATCACTTTTTCAGGATTGGTGGTGGATTTTGCCCAGGCTCAGGAATGCAAGATCATGATCCGCGGTATGAGTGCGGTATCGGATTTTGAATATGAACTTTCACTTGCACTTACGAATATAAAGCTGCGTCCGGATATTGAAACTGTGTTTCTGGTACCCAGCTTACGCTATATGTACCTTTCATCGTCAATGATCCGGCAATTAGCAGAACTGGGCGCAGATCTGAAGGATTTTGTACCTCCAATGGTAGCTATGGCCCTGGCTGATCGCTCCAAAGGGAACTAAGCATGGCAAGAACCAAGGATAGACCGGACGAATCCCAGATTTCCGAACGCAAATTACCAGCCGATATCAATGCAGAAGCCGCGGTGCTTTCTGCCATGATCATTGATTCCGACGTAGTTTCTCAGGGCATCGAGAAGTTGAAAGAGGCTTTCTTCTCACGTTCTGCCCATAAAATGATCTTTCGCAATATCTGTGAACTATTCAACGATGGCATTGAGATCGATCCGCTTACGGTGATTAACCGCCTGGAGCGCAACAATCAATTGGAGAAGATAGGCGGGATTCCCTATATCAATGAGATTGCGGATTTTGTGGTATCCAGCGCAAATTTCAGCTATCACCTGAACATAGTTGTAGAGCAGGCTTTGCTGCGTCACCTGATTGTTGCCTGCAATGGAATCATAGAGAATTGCTATAGCTCCACCGCTCCCGTCAAGACCGTGGTGGATGAAGCAGAGCAAGCGATATTTGCCATTGCCGAACTGCCACAGAATCAGGGATTCATCAAGTTTGATCAGCTCTCAAGTGAAGTACTGCACAACATCGACACCATTGCTTCCACCAAGATTCCGGTCACCGGCATCGGTAGCGGTTTTGGTGATCTCGATCGTCTTACAGGCGGGTTCCGACCAGGTCAGTTCATTATCATAGCTGCCCGTCCGGCCATGGGAAAGACCTCTCTGGCTCTGAATATTGCCTCTCATGCCGCGGTGAATCTGAAGAAGAAAGTAGCCATCTTCACCATGGAAATGGCTGCCGATGAAGTGATAATGCGGATGTTTTCCAGCGCTTCAGAAGTCAATATGGATAGTATGCTCAAGGGCTATGGCATGAACGAGGAAAAGTTGATCCGCATCGTGCAGGCCTCGGAAGTACTCTCCAGTAAACAGATTTACATCGATGAATCCGGCACCAATACACCCCTGGATATTCGAGCAAAGACCCGGCGTCTGGCTGCAGAAATTGGCGGGCTGGATTTGATTCTGATCGATTATCTTCAACTGATGGGACTTTCCAAAGAACGAGATAGTCGGCAGCAGGAGATTTCGGAAATCTCCCGGGCTCTGAAGATTCTGGCCAAGGATATGAAGATCCCGGTGGTAGCGCTTTCTCAGCTAAACCGCATGCTGGAAAATCGTGAAGACAAGCGTCCGCGCCTGGCTGACTTGCGTGAATCAGGAGCCATTGAGCAGGATGCAGACCTTGTGATGTTCATCTATCGTGATGATTATTACCTCAAGGAAAAATCCGAAAAACCGGGAATAGCGGAAATCATCGTGGGGAAGAATCGTCATGGCTCTACTGGTAGTGTGGATTTGGGCTTTGATGGGGAGTTCACCCTCTTCCGCTCGCTGGATACTCACGAAGAACTATAGATGATCACAGATCTGCTCTCAGGAATCGGGGAATATACTCTTTTTACTGGCAAAAGCCTGGCTGGGATTCGCAATTTGCCCAAGCGACGACTCGAGTTTTTGATTCAATTCAAACGTATCGGCTATGACTCTCTGTTCCTGATCATGCTCACCGCAGCCTTTACAGGCCTGGTTACAGCTTTGCAGGCAGTGTATCAATCCAAGGGTTATATTCCACTCAATTTGCTGAGTGTATTGATCGGAAAATCCACTATGGTGGAGCTGGCTCCAGTGCTTACCGGCCTGGTTCTGACTGGGAAAGTGGGAGCATCTATGGCCGCAGAGATCGGCACTATGAAAGTAAGCGAACAAATCGATGCGCTGAATAGCATGAACATCTCGGCACATGAGTTCCTGTATATGCCTCGTATCCTGGCGGGGATTGTAGCTTTCCCGCTGATTACCATCTTTGCCAATGCCATCAGCATCATCTGTGCCTGGTATTTTTCCTTTCTCCGCTATGGTCTGCATTATCACACCTTTTTCAGCAATATGCGGGCTTACTTTGAAACCTTTGATCTGATCAGTGGATTGGTCAAATCCATCGTGTTTGGCTTTATCATCACTTCATTTGCCTGCTATTTTGGAGATCGCAGCTATGGTGGGGCAGAGGGCGTAGGCCGGGCCACCACTCAAACCGTGGTCTATTCTTCAGTCAGCATCCTGATTATGGATTTCATCGTAGCCTGGATGCTTTTTGGGACATATTGATGAAGCGATGGCTGTTTGCAGTTCTGGTGCTTCTTGTGCTGACAGGCTGCAAGAAGGCTGAAAGCCAGGCTTCCACTGCTGCCAGGCCTGCCTCCGTTACTTTGCATGTATATGCACTCCAAAGCTTTCGCAGTTCTGGACTGGAAGGAGTGATC
>JALNYD010000326.1 GCA_023230025.1 Candidatus Cloacimonadota bacterium
TCGGAGCTGCGATAGAAAAGATGGGATGGAGTATTACAGAAACAAATGCAGGGCAAAAAACCCGGGGTAGCTATCCCCGGGTGATTGGTTTTGTGGCGGCAGCTCATGCAAATCTGCCTGTTGCTAAAACTCATTTACTTGAGCATTACTGCTTTGGTAAGGCTCGAATACGTCCCGGCCTTCATGCTGATAAGATAAGTGCCGGTAGCTACTTCTCTGCCGCTGTTATCTCTCCCATCCCACACAATCCTGTGGTTTTTTGCCTGTTGCAGGGAATCTACCAGATTCTTGACCAATTGTCCTTTGCTGTTGTAGATCTTGATCTCTACATGATCGATGGTGGCAAGATCATAAGCGATGGTCAGAGTAGGATTGAAGGGATTGGGATAGGGCTTGTTCAAAACTGTGATTAACGGGATGACTGAGCCGGGTTCCTCACCCATAGATACATGTACTGCCAGCGGACCGTAATGACTGATTAAACCATCAAAATCCGTAGTTTGCAGCCAGAAGTGATAGGTTCCACTATCAGTAATATTGTTGTCAGTAAAACTATAAGATACCGCATTGGATGTATTGGTAGCCTCGATCAAGGGGCTTACAGTGATGGCAGTTGAAAGCTCTGACTCGGTATTACGCAGGATATGATATCCCATCATTCCGGATTCAGATTGAGTTGTCCAATCCAGCCGAACTTGACCATATGCTATCATCAAAGCTGTAAAAGAGGAAAGCTCTATGGGCAGGGTATCATCAGTTTCATCGTCGGTGAGAATCTGCAATTCATAAGCAGCTTTGGCATCCTTACCAAGCCCCGAGATACTTAGCGTGATCTGTTTATTTACGGTATCGATGGTCAGTGAGTTTGGTTCCGTTAGTCCACCCCCGCTTACTTTGTATAAGACTTCCGTGGGATCATAGTCCAAGCCGCTGTAAGAAATGATGAAAGTGCCATTGCCAATGCTGGGGTTTTCGAACGAGAGATTGAAGCGCAAACCTACTGGGTTAGGGCCATAGGAAATGCTTACACTTAGTGAATTATCCTCATCGGCAACAAAACTATCCGGATCCACTACCAGAGATGGATTTACGGTGCCATGTTCGTCAGTGACATAATCGCCCATATTAACGGTTGTGGCATCGCTGTTAGTTATCACAGTGCTTCCAGCCCCAGGGTTTGGATACAGGGTCAATATCGATCCAGTCTCAGAGTTTGTACTATTCAGCAATGGATCTGCAGCAATGGCGCGGACTCGGTAATAATACTCGGTATTAGCGGAAAGATTGTTGATTACGCAACTGGTGGCGCCACCCATATCCAAATCTTCAAAGCCCGTAAGGAATGATGAAAACCCGATATCAGATGCTACATCCAGTTCGTAGGATGTGGCACCGGAAACGGAGTTCCACTTGGCTGTAAAACTCGAAGTTGTTTCCTGAAAACCTGTTTCTGGCAGAGTTGGAGCTGCGAGAGTGAATTGGATGCTTACTGTATAATCAGTTGTGCTGCCATCTATAGAGCTCAGGGTGTAGCTAATGGGATCTGTATAGTTGTTGGCAGTACTGCCGCTGCTCTGCGTAGTGCTGCCAATCTTAACTATGGCTCCCGGAGCAGTAAAGGATGCCACCAGATTTGTAAGATCAGTGCCATTGGGCAGAATAACGCTGATGCTTTGGTCGTTATGATCAATTGAACCATTGGCTGCCGGATTAACAATGGCATAATTAGTGAAGCCCAGAGGTGTACCGGATACAGTCTCTGTATATGGACCATCACCAAAAGTGTAATAGGCCTGAATCTTATACTCATTAGCCACGCCTGTGTTTAGTGCAGTATCCTGGTAGAAATAGTCCCCTTTGGCGGAGTCGTGATTTACCTGGGATAGATAAACGTCATTGCGATATACCTTGTAGTATTGCAAGCCTGTAGATGAACCATTCAATCCAGCTGGGGCATCCCAGGTCAACTCGACCCAGTCCTTACCCACCGCATTGATGGCCAGGTTTGTGGCAGGGTTGTTGCTGAATTGTACGTAGAATCCATTCGCAGTAGTCAGATCTGCCGTAACCCCTATAAGCATTGAGCTTGGGATTGTAACTGTTACTGTATTTGGATTCAGCACCGAGTTAGCATATTCATGAGCAGTGGCTGTTCCGCTGAAAGACACTCTGATCTGGCTTGAGGATACTCGGGTGATCGTGCCAACTCCAAGACCATCCGGCAAGCCATTCATGGTAACGCCACTGATAGTGCCTGTCACAAAGGTGGCGTTAGTGAGGTATACTGCCACATTCACATCTCCCAATCCACCATCGTTACTACTTGTCTCATTAAAAGTTTGAGCATAAGGGAGAATCTCAGCAAAGGCCGCCTCGGTAACCTGAGAGGAAGCTTCACTTAGGACCGCGATTCCTGGACTGGTGCCTGTAGATGCTACGGGGGTGACCTCATACTTCAGATAGCTGTCGGCATCCGCGGCTTGCACTGTATAGCTTGATGAAGTCGCTCCGCTGATTGGGCTATAACTACCATACATCGTGCTGGATTTCAACCAGCGAAAAATGCTGGTTCCCTCTTCATCATCGTCATCATCATTGTAGGTATAACTTCCAATGAGGGTTTGCCCAACTTTCGCACTTTGGGGATTGGTGATCGTAACTCCGGTTGCATAGGGAGCACTATTGGTATTGATTGTAAAGTAGGTATAGTAGTCCTCAATATTACCTTCAGAGTACTTGGTATTGGAGAAGATTTGGTTAAAGAAGCCATCATCACCGTAAATCCTGGCACGTACTTTGAAGGTGACTGCCCCAGACGGGGGAGTGGGCAGAGTAAAGGAAGTTATGTCATAGTATGTGGTACTATTAGTTATTCCAGTACCATTACCGAAGGTTGGGACGCTTGCATCCTGAGTTCCAATGGCGGAGCCTGAAGCATCAACAGAATCATACCAGTAGATCCTTACCAAATCTATTGATGAAACTGCAGCTCCAGTTACAAAGCCTTCCTCTTCGTCAAAGTCAGTTGTGGAATACTCGAATATAACTTCAATATCATCACCCGGTAAGACAGGTGTATCTTCGTCATTGTAGGGGCTTTTCATCCCAATATTGGTTAAAGTGATAGTCTGGGCTGCTAACGCTGTGCTCAGAGCTAAGAAAACCGATGCAAAGAGATATACTCGTTTCATGATATCCTCCTATGAACTCCATAAGTAAAAGACTGACCAGGCAATTGGATTCGGAACCTGATTCATAA
>JALNYD010000327.1 GCA_023230025.1 Candidatus Cloacimonadota bacterium
GCAGTGCAGTTCATTCTCTAAAGCATAGCACCCAATATTGGATCATGTGTCCTCATTAGATGTGGTCACCATGCCGTTACCTTGTGGTCACAAAAGTAACGGCAAGGTAACCGTATCGTGACGAGAATCTAATAGGCAGGGAGTTTATTCTTGCCCTTCACCAATACTTCTTTGAGCTGGAAATCCTCACTCATAAAACAAAGCTGGCTCAGGCTATGCTCCTCAATATCAAAACCTGAAGGCACCTGGAATATGTTCAGATCAGCCTGAAGTCCTTCTTTGAGACCTCCAATCCGATGATCCAATCCCAATATCATCGCATTAGCACGGGTGATCCGATACAGCATTTCTGCCGGTAATACCGGGTGTTTGCTTTGGCGGTAGTTCATCTGTTTAGCGTGGTATAGCATGTTGAGTGTGGTTCCTGCGCCCACATCGCTGCCCAGACCAAAGGCAATACCTTGTTGTGCAATTCGGGATAAGGGGTATTCTCCGCTTTTAAGGTAAAAATTGGAATCCGGGCAATGGGCAATGGCTGAAGCGCTATCCTTCAGAAGAGCTAGTTCGGCATCAGATAGATGGATGGCATGTCCCAGTATTGTTCTGGGGCTCAACAGGCCAACATCCTGATACACCTGAGTGTAAGAGGATTTGCCGAAGAGTTCTTTTACCCAGCGTATCTCATCCGGGTTTTCAGAAAGATGAGTTTGAATGAAGCTCCTATTCCTTTTTGCATAAGTGCCAATTTCCCGCATCAGGATCTCAGAGCAGGTGGGGGCAAAGCGAGGGGTGAAGATATACCCCAACATCTGATTCTGATACAATTCATTGAGTTCAATGCTGTTACGCAGGGCATAGTCCGTGCTTTGCTGCATCCCATCCGGGCTGTTCATATCCATCAGAGTCATGCCGATTCTGGCTTGCACTCCCATTTCTTGAGCCATGATGAAGGCCATCTCTGCAGCTTCCCGATAGGGAGCAGTATAGATTACAGAATAGGTTGTGCCATTACGCCATAAAGCCCGGTAGAAATCTTCGCTGATATGCCGGGCAAAATCCGGATTGCGGGATTTGGCCTCTTCGGGAAACACGGTGTGCTCCAGCCAGGGCAGAAGGGCTGGATAATAGATACCCCGGATGCGATACTGTGACAGATGCACATGCAGATCGATGAATCCTGGAGTTACAATGCAATCCCGATAGTCTTCCCAAGCTCCCTGATGAGCACTGAAGCTCTTGATCGCAACAATCAGCTCATCATCAATGGAGATAATGATATCCTGCAGAAAATCAGCTTGTTCCGGACTAACCGGGTTGAAGGCATTTGTGCGGATGTGTCTCATGGTTTGGGCTCCCATATCTCAAAGCCGAAACGAATGGCATCACCAAGCCCAAAGTGCAATTCCGGAGCATTTTGAGTAGTGGTGCCTTTGGCCGAAGAAAGCTCGCGAATCAGTTCACTGCGTTCTCCCCGGGCGTTTTCTTTCCACAGCAGCACTCTGGTGCCAAAGGCTGGACTATTGGGATGCTTCGGCATGTCATTATTCACTGGAAGCAGATCAATTCCCCTGCCTTTGTGTATTGGTTTCAGCAGAATTGACTTGTAGGGGCTGGAGCTGACATTGGCGAGGATAGCGGTACCACTACCGCTACCAATCACCAGATCCAGCTTGCCATCGCGGTCCAGATCGCCTGCAGCACAACCCCAGCCGTTGTAAACCCGGGCTCCGCTGAGCCAGGTGATATCGGTAAAGGTGCTATCGCCATTATTGCGATAGAGATAGCTGCGTTCATTCTCATAGACTGAGGTGATGTACAAATCCAGATCCCCATCATTATCTGCATCAAAAAACAGGGGTTCGCTATGCAACTCATCATAGGTGATCCCGGCAGCTTTGGTGATATCGGTGAATTGCCAGTAATAAAGCGTATCTGCACCTACTATCCGCTGCTGCAAGCCATCATTGCGTAAAAGCTGACTGATATCAGAAATCTCAATGTAACGAGGATGCGCGAGATTGGCTACAAAGAGGTCCAGATCCCCGTCGTTATCAATATCTCCCCAATCTGCACCAATCGAGTGGCCATAGTAAGCATTCTTGTACTGACCAGTTACCCCATAGAGTGCGGCGATGTCGATAAAAAGGCTATCAACCTGTTTGAAAAGGAAGTTGCGGTTCAACCGGTAGTTCGTGACCAGAATCTCCTGTTTGCCGTCATTATCAAAATCTGCGGGAGCCACTCCGCGTCCCGCCAGACCGGGTTCCTGGGTATATTCCGGAAGCAGAAAGCCGCGCTTCAGGCTCTGATCAGAGAAATAGCCGCCGTAATTGTAGAAAAAGTTATCCGGATATCCGCTACGCTGTTGCCAGGTTTCGTAGTTTGCCAGGTACAGAGAGGGAAAGCCCTTGCCATCAATGTCGATGAAAGCTGCTCCCTCTGTGGGATAGCCATTGTCGATCTCTCCAGCGCGTTCATTGACCTTTACAAAGTGGCCATTACCCTGCCCCTTGAGCAGAGCCTCTCCATTACCTTCTGCGTTGTGAGATATACTCATGAAATCCAGGGTACCGTCTTTATTAAAGTCTGCCCATA
This sequence comes from Candidatus Cloacimonadota bacterium, assembly GCA_023230025.1. Classification (GTDB taxonomy): domain Bacteria; phylum Cloacimonadota; class Cloacimonadia; order Cloacimonadales; family Cloacimonadaceae; genus UBA5456. Next base: position 2,596 of record JALNYD010000327.1, read on the forward strand.
AGCCCCCATTGGATGCCAGCGATGCTACAGCTCCACTATCGCTGACAGTATGCATCATCCAATCGCCTTCATTCTTGAAGATGTGTTTTCCATTCAGTAAGATGTCCAACAAGCCGTCATTGTCATAGTCTGCCAGAGCAACGCGTGTGTAGGTTAATGGGACTTGCTCAGAGGGGTCTTGGCGGGTATAGGCCATAAAAGGTGAAATCTGGCTTTCAAACATGATGCCATCATACTCAAATATCCCCCGTAGATGTTCTTCCGGGCTTTGCTGAATCTTCATATTTGCCAGTAAACGGGCAATCATATCATAAGCATCATGATCATAACGATCGCGGGGAGAGCCATAGATCAGACATTGACCGAAATCTTTAATGGCTTGTTGCTTATGCTTGTCAGTGTTGATCAAGGCATTGACCTTGCCTTTCCAATAATGATATTCGGCCAGTTCGCCCTTGTCGTTGCTATCGAAGTGGATCTGACTCATTACATCAAAAAAGCCTTCCATCTCTTTGTCTGGTTTGGTAAATAGACCGATGAGATCAGGTTCATCGCCATAAAGGCTGCCAAAGGGAATATCTTTACCCTCGTATCCTGACACCTTGTAATAGTAGATGGACTTGAGCAATTGTAGATTAATCCGTGAATGCCAATA
>JALNYD010000328.1 GCA_023230025.1 Candidatus Cloacimonadota bacterium
ATTCATTCATAGAGAAGTAAAGTCACGATCTGACATCAGATCACTCCTACCCGGATAACACGAGGCGTTCTGGGCTTGAGTTCATTTAGTCGATCCAGACCAGCAGGATTGAGGTACGATTGCAGGATGGTCAGGGCTCTTAGCTCAAGCTTGGCTTTGAATGCGTCTATTTCGCTTCCTGTGAGCAGTTCGGTGGCAGACTGGTCTAATCCTACGGTCTTGACTATTCCCTCGCCCAGGGTCTTCAAATTGAGGAACTCGCAAGTACTCTGCAGCATCAGGAAACAGAACCCAAAAACGGGTTCCCTGGAGACTTTGCTTGCAAAGGATTTAGGGTGTGGCGAAAAGAAATCAGGAAAGGCTCTTCTTCAGGTAAATCATCGTGAGTTGCCCGATCATAGTACTCCTGCAGAACTAGTGAATGGATCACTTCCAGCACCAGTCCCTGATGCTCCTTGAAGATGCCATTGTTGGACATCTCCTTAGGCAGGTTGAGGATGGCGAGCATAACATCGGTCTCGACCGGGAAGGGGATCACTTGCCTTTCCTCATCAGCTCGGAAAGCTCAATTGCTCTGCGACCAACCTGTTTTGCCCACTTGGAGGCCAGCATGCCATTGGCTGCCCGTTCCCAGTCTCCAGCCTTCACGAAAGCCAAGGTGTTGTTGAAGCCAAGCAAACCCTTGATGCCCAGGTAGCAGGGTTCCCGCAAAGGAGCGAAGCGGCTTTGTGGGATGCTTATGCACATATTCAGCAGTACCGACTGGCGAACCTCATCGAGCTTGTTGTACACCTCAGGTATCTCATCGATCAGCCACTGCTCGCAGTCCTGGATATCCCTCTCTAACATGGCATAAGCTTCTTTCTGCGATATGCCTCGATCATCGAGATTAAGGCCGATGCCGATGGTCAGTTTGCCTGCAGTGCAGCGGTATGGCTTTAGTCGCAGACCCTCATGTCTGACTAACTGAGCTTTGATTCGGTTCATCAACGCTTCGGTCATGTTATCTCCTTGTTCCAGATGTGATCATTGATCCGGAGCCAGGAAAGCACTAGCCTGTATGCTGACAAATCAGGATGAGCAAGGATGAGACAGAAATTGAGGTTGACAAAAAAAGCCCACTCATTATGAAGTGTATTTGGTGAGTGGTTAGAATCTCTGACTTCTCCGAGTGATATTGTAAAAGAAGATATAGGAGATATAAATGCAATGTAAGACCTATGAAAGTACATGTGATTTCGAACCGATAAAGCTGAGATATGCAATCGAAAATGGAGATGCTTTAGAAGTACTTTCAGGCATGGAGAGCGAATCTATAAGCCTTATCATCACTTCGCCTCCCTACAATATCGGTAAGTCCTACGAAACGAAAACATCCATAGAATCTTACTTGCAGGCTCAGGAAAATATAATCCTTGAGTTGATTCGGGTTTTATCACCCAAAGGAAGTATCTGTTGGGAAGTAGGAAATTACGTGGATAAAGGCGAGATATTTCCTCTGGATGTGTTCTATTACCAGATTTTCAAAAAACATGGGCTTCAGCTACGCAATAGAATAGTATGGCGGTTCGGACATGGCTTGCATGCCTCCAATAGGTTTTCCGGAAGGTATGAGACAATCCTATGGTTTTCCAAGACGGATGATTACACCTTCAACCTCGATGCTGTGAGAGTACCATCAAAGTATCCGGGAAAGAGACATTTCAAAGGGCCGAATAAGGGGCTGCCCTCTGGGAATCCCTTAGGCAAGAACCCCAGCGATATCTGGACAACAATACAAGAAGATTGGGATAGCGAGATATGGGATATCCCCAATGTGAAATCCAATCATCCTGAAAAAACCATACACCCCTGCCAATTCCCAGTTGAACTTGTAGAAAGATGCGTGCTTGCCTTGACCAATGAAGATGACTGGGTTCTCGACCCCTTTGCTGGCGTTGGCTCAACGGTTGTGGCGGCATTAAAGAATAAGCGTAATGCCATTGGAATCGAGAAAGAGGCTGAATACTGTGCAATTACGGCAGAAAGAGTTAAAGCGCTTGAGAACGGATACCTCAAGACAAGACCGATTGGTCAGAAGATACACGAACCCTCGGCTAATGATAAGGTGGCCACTGTCCCAGACGAGTGGGAGAATCTCAGCATCTTTGGAGAGAGCAAATGCAGATAGTAAAGACATTCTCGCACATGAACGGAGAAGAATATCTAATCGTTCACCATCCAGAGTTATACTCCGAGATCAAAAGCGTCATAAACGCTATAGATGCAGAAGCTTGCAAAACTAAGGTCAGCAAAGAAAAGAAAATGCCAGGGCAGATATTGTATAGCCCTGCTGACCTGAATGCTTCATTCAAGGATCATTTCAGCACCAAGGGTTGGTCAGAAGCCCGTTACAGTTATTACATCACGCTTAATCGTGACTTGATGTTGCAAAGTCTGGAAATGACCACCCAAGAGCAGAAAAAATTCCTCGTATCTAAAGGTGAACAAAATCCAATCTATAGCTACAACCAGACTGATTTCGTAAAAGATAAGGTGGCTGTCGAAGTGCAATTTGGTAAATATGCCTTCGTTGCCTTTGATTTGTTTGTTAAACACATGCTATTCTATTCAGGAGGTGTTATCAATCTTGGAATCGAAGTTTTGCCGATGAAGTCCATGCAATCCCAGATGTCCAGCGGGGTTGCGTATTACGAGGGAGAGGTTTACAATGTTATGAGACAAGGCAGAAGTAGCCCTCCGGTGCCATTGCTGATTATTGGTATTGAGCCATGAGCTTCATTTCAAGGGATCAGTAGGTAGATGAGGTAATGGGTTGCTTAGGTGTGGTATTTTTTACTACTTACGGGGTAGATTCTACCACAACCATCTAAGGATATATCAATTATGGCGTTAGCCACAATCAAGGTTGTTAGTTCAAAAAAATTCGTTGTGTTTCTTACGATGGAGGATGTGCCCAAATACTTTGTAACCTGTTGCTATTCTGATGATTACTGTTTGCTTGCGAATTGGTCAGATATGTGCTTGCTTATAGTAAGAGATATAAAAACACCCAGTTCCCAACCATTTATTGGAGGAAATAATGAAATTCGTGCATGTGATTATAGCTTTACTTTTGATGTTCCTTGCCGCCGTACCGATGGCTCCTTTGTGGTCAGTTTACATTAAAAACGAACCTTATAAAATCGTACAACCCAATGGTTCAGAAATTAACACTGGTCTGAATAGTTAAATTGTATTA
>JALNYD010000329.1 GCA_023230025.1 Candidatus Cloacimonadota bacterium
AATGATATATGCAATATACAAATACGGATTACGTATGGAAGCAATTGGATTCTTGGATATGTATATGTTTTGGCATTTGCAATTTTCGGTGAGCGGATTTGCAATTTTCGGTGACTCTTTATAGTGACTGCGGTGCACCAATTTGTCCATATCGGAAGCCACTCTTTCGTAGGCGGAGCTTCTGCCATCAAGAAGGATATTGTTCCATTTTCTCGCGGACAAGGAAATCCATATCAGACTGTCGGACTCAATAGCGTCGGCCTCTCCCGCAGAGGCTTCTCAAATGAAGAGATTGCCAGCATCAAGCAGATCTACAATCTCTTTTATAGAGATAAGCTAAACACCAGCCAAGCTCTGCAAAAAGCAGAGAGCATGGATCTGAGTGAATACCAGAAGATCTTTGTGGATTTTGTGAGAAACGCCGAACGCGGCATCTCAAACTAATCCCCCTATCATATCAGAAAAGCGGTTGAGTCCTCAATCGCTTTCTTTTTTGTATATAGATTGAGCCGTTTATCCTACTTGAGCTCCTCGGCGATCACGACCCGCCAAGTAGTACCATATAAACTGATGCTGTCCCAGACTGCCTTCTTGACTACCTTCTGCTCTTCACCCTGTCTTTGAAACACATATTCACCAAAGCCGGAATTCTCTCTCACAATCTCTCGTCCCAAGCTCAAAAGGCTGGCATAATCCGCATACAAGGGATCATCAAATAGATTCCTGCCAATCTCATTCTCATCTAGATCAAAGAGCATCATCCCAGTCTTTTCCATGATCCAAAGCTCGTGTGAGGGAGGAATATTTGCATCTTTTATGATCCTATTTACTATCCAATCAGGCTTGATCAGCAAACTTATTGAGCCCACCAATTCTCCTCTCCGATTGTGAGCAGGATAGGCAAGACCCCAGGCGTTTGATCTGTGAGTGGACTTCTTGATGTGCACTATATCCGCATAAGCAAAGTCCTTCTTCTGGTTGTTCTTCACTTGGATATAGTCCGGTCTGAAGAAACCGAACTTGTCATAGTTCTCCACGATCTGAACTTCACTGGGCAGCATGCGCTCCAGTCCCATCCACTGGCCTTGGGCGTTTCTCATCTTGATCAGGAAGCCGTTCCCACAAGCGAGATAAAACTTAATCATCTCGCTCAGGATGGTGGTCTGGTCTTCACAGGCAGGGAACTCAGCAGCTTCCATCCAGGCAGCAACCTGCTTGTTCTTGCATTCAAACTGCATGACTGTTGCCATTGAGAGCGCATCGATACAGCCGGAATGGTACTCGTCCATATCCAAAAGATTGAGAAGCTTGCTCATAGAGTAGGGTGCCATCACTGTCTTTCTTGTCTCGGCTGCCTTGGTGATAAGCTGTTTGCCCAGTCTCTGGCACTTGGAGAGGTCGATGGCTTCCGGCTTGTACATGCTCTCAATCAGATCAGTTACTGAGCTGATTGCCAAGTTATAGCCACCCAACCGCATTACTCTCACGTAGATGCTCCGCTACCCGCTTTCAGCAGGTCGATCTTGGCAATCCGAACCAGACGAGAACCATCCACTCTGGAAGTGTAATACTCCACACAGGGCAGGTCTCGGTTCATCAGCTTGAGATAGAAACTCCGGAACTTCTCTTTGAGTTGATACAGGTCGGAATCTGGATCGTCCACGTTGTGGGCATTGACGATCAGAAAGACTGTCCATGCTATGTCCGTGTTTACAAACTGACGGGAAGTACCGTTCTTGCCTGTCTCCGAGTCCAGGATCACGATAGCGCAAGGCAACTGCTTGGGGATGGCATCCTTGTTGAACTGGATGATGGGAATATCGCAAAACTTAAGGGCATCCACTATCCGGTTCCGATCTGCGATAAACTTCTCAAAAGCGCTCATAGACTTACCTCGATGGAGTTGAGTTGTTGATATATCCACTGCTCCCGGTTAGCGATAACCTGAGCAAACACATTCCTTGCTGCGATGCCTTCCCGCTTGATCTTGGCTTGGATCATGTATGCGATCTGTTCTACAGTGAGCAGCTTTCCACTTTTCTTATCAGTCCACGAGAGCCCTTTCCGCTCTTCCCATGACTTCAGAGGTGCGATCGGAGTCCAGGAAGGCACTTTACCGGGGAGGGTGGGCAAAACGGGTTCCCTGAAGACTTTGCTTGCAAAGGATTGAGGGTGATGGCAAAAGGCTCGTGGCGTACGTTGGAGCCGACTCGAAGTGTCATACCGGAGTCGTCGGTTTCCACTACGTAGCCTGTGTTTCCGTAGAAATCGCCTTTATCGTAGATCTGCTGAGTGAGAATCTCCTTGCGGGAGTCAGCATCGATAACACTCCCGATCAGATGTAAACGACTCTCAAGAGCCGCATAGATCGCTCTGTATATCTCGACCATCAACTCTTCCGGACTGTTAAAGTCACTCTGCGGCATCAGATCACCCCTGCTCTCAGCACTTTAGGGAGTCTCGGTTTCAACTCTGTGAGTCGATCCATGCCACTTTGATTGAGATAGTTCCGCAGCAGTGTGAGTGCCCTCAGTTCAAGCTTGGCTTTGAATGCGTCTATTTCGCTCCCTGTGAGCAGTTCGGTGGCGGATTGGTCTAATCCTATGGTCTTGACTATGCCCTCGCCAAGGGTCTTCAAATTGAGAAACTCGCAGGTACTCTGCAGCATCAGAAAACAGAACCCAAAAACGGGTTCCCTGGAGACTTTGCTTGCAAAGGATTTAGGGTGTGGCGAAAAGAGATCAGGAAGGGATCGTCATCAGGATAGTCGTTACGTATAGCGTCCTGGTAAAAATTATCTAACACAAGGCTTCTGATGGTCTCCAAGACAAGCCCTTTATGCTCATTGAAGATGCCATTGTTGGACATCTCCTTGGGCAGGTTAAGAATGGCGAGCATAGCATCGGTCTCGACCGGGATAGGGATCACTGGCCCTTCCTCATCAGCTCAGATAGCTCAATCGCCCGGCGACCAACCTGCTTTGCCCACTTGGAGGCAAGCATGCCATTGGCAGCCCGTTCCCAGTCCCCGACTTTGGTAAACTCCAGAGTGTTCTTGAAGCCAAGTAGACCATTGATACCGAGCCCCAATTTCAAGAATGGGAAAAAGATATTGACATCAAACTCGAGGTGATAAAACATGCTATTAGTCGATTGAGCTTCAATATAGAGTGTAGTAGTAGGGGATGTTGGAAAA
>JALNYD010000039.1 GCA_023230025.1 Candidatus Cloacimonadota bacterium
TCTTCGTTGTGATTTTTGATATGATTCAGTAAATCAGGGTGTACCATGATGCGCAGGTGTTTATTGCGAATGAAGTATTCACTTCTGACCAGCCAGCGATAGATACGCATGGTGACGGCATCCTTGCTGATGATACGCCCGCTGCCATTGCAGAAGGGACAGGGATCGGAGAACTTTGCCATGATAGTGCTGCGCATGCGCTTGCGGGTAACTTCCACCATGCCCAGATCGGTAAAGGGATAGACCTTGTTTTTGGCGCGGTCGCGTCTGAGCCCTTTACGTAGAATTTCCAAGACCTCGGTTTTGGCTTTTTCATCACTCATGTCGATAAAGTCGATCACGATTACTCCGGATAGATCACGCAGACGGATTTGACGGGCAGATTCTGCAGCAGCTTCGAGATTGGTTTTGCGCACAGTTTCTTCATAGTGGCTTTTGCCGGTGAAGCTGCCGGTGTTGATATCAATTGCCACCAGGGCTTCGGTCTGTTCGATCTTGATATTCCCACCGGAGGGGAGATAGATGCGGGAGTGGAAGATGGTTTCGATCTTCTTCTCGATAGACCAGGCGTCAAAGATTGGGCTATCTTCCTTGTATAGCTCCACCGAGGGGATCAGGTCTGCCGAGATATCTTCCAATTGGCTGATAATGCTTTTATAGAATGCCTTATCGTCGATCACCAGGCGATCTACGTGTTCACCAAAGAGATCGCGGATGAGATAGTTCTCCAGGGCATTTTCTTCAAAAACACAGACTGGGGCTTTGGCATATTTGAGCTGTTTATCGATCAAGCGCCAGGTTTTGGCAAGGGCTTTGTATTCATTGCGAAAATCATCCTCATCATTACCTTCGGCTTCGGTGCGCACGATCAAGCCATATTCCGGATCCTTGATATCATTGAGCAGATTGCGGATGCGATTGCGTTCGCTTTGGGAGTATATTTTGCGCGAGATAGCGATCTTGTTCTTGTTCGGGAAGAGCACAAGGTACTTTCCAGGGACGGAGATCTGTCCGGTCAGACGCGCCCCCTTGGAGCCGATGGGTCCTTTATGTACCTGAACCACGATTTCCTGACCGGGTTTGAGCAATTTGCCGATCTGCGAACTATCGGATGGATTCAGGTGTTTGCGGGGTTTTTCGTCCTCATAGATTTCCAGAAAGTCCTGCACAATATCGCTATAATGTAAAAAGGCTGTGCGTTCCAGACCAATCTCGATGAAGGCGGCACCCATCCCGGGCAGGACGTCTTTGACGATGCCCTTGTAGATGTTGCCCACCGGATTTTGCTGGTCTTTGCGTTCGACAAATAGTTCCACCAGACGGTTATCTTCCAGAACTGCCACCCGCTTTTCGAGGGGGTGGACATTGACGATGATCTCGGTATTCACATTATCCTTGCGCATATCAGTCCACCATAACGGACATCAGGTATTGCCAGGTTCCGGGCTCAATGTGTTCTACATGGCGGGCAGCAAGTTTCTGAAGGTCAAAGAGATTGGGATCAAGAATGCTCTGCAGAGTCATACTGAAGAAATCGGAATCCTTGAGAGCCTCAAAGAAGGATTTCTTCATGGGGTAATTCACAGTGTCATAATCACTAATGCCAGCAATTTCGGCGATCTTCCCGGTGGCATCCTCAAGTGATCCAATCTCATCAATCAGTGTGATTGCCAGAGCATCCTCAGCGCTATAGATGCGCCCTTCAGCAACGCTGTTGATCTTATCAACGGGGATCTTGCGGGCGGTCATCACGCGGGCCTTGAACTCATCATAGGTGGCTACAGAGCTTTGCTTCAGAGAGTTCAAAAGATCCTGTGAATGGGGTTCCAAGAGGTTAAGAGCACCAGCATATTTGCCGTATTTAATGGTCTGAGAACGCAGTCCGATTTTGCGGCTGAGATTGGTAGCTTCGGGAAGCACCATAATCACGCCAATCGAACCGGTGAGGGTTCCTGGATCAGCCATGATGTGATCTGCAGCACAGGAGATGTAGTAACCTCCGGAAGCGGCGGTTCCTCCCATTGAGACCAGGATGGGCTTCTTAGCTTTCAGTTTCAGCAGTTCCTGATAGATCAGCTCGCTTTCCAGAGCGCTGCCACCGGGGCTGTCGATACGCAGAACAACGGCTTTCACCCTGTCCTGATCAATCAGATCTTCGGTAATCTTCTTGACCTTGGCATGGGATATCATGCTTTGATTGTAAGAAGAGGGGCCGGGACTGATTGCTCCGTTGAGATATACGATTGCGATCTGGTTGGCATTTCCAAGCTTTTTAGTGGGTTGATAATCCGCAATCTTGAACAATTTATCATCATCAATCGCCAGAGTGTCCATCATCTCACTGCGGGAGCTGGCAACATCTGCCAGGCCCATCTCAATTGCCTGATTGGCCAGAATAAAGAGTCCTTCACGATTGTTGTAAATGGAGCGGACGTCATCTTTGGTGAGTTTACGGTTTTCGGCGATCAGAGAAAGCAGCAGTTCAAAGCGGTCAGAAAGTGCATCAGCGATGTTCTGACGGGTGCCTTCAGAGAGGGAGGTTTGGCTATAGGGCTCGCCGGCTCCCTTAAACTCGCCAGCTTGAATCACGTGCATCTTGATGCCCAGTTTGTCATACATTTCTTTATAAAACAAGATATTGGCTGAAGTTCCGGTCAGCATCATCCCCGCTGAGGCAGATGGTTCCATATAGATTTTATCGGCAAAAGAGCAAAGCAGGTAATCCGCCTGAGTGAGGTAATCTCCAAAAGCATAGACAGGCTTTCCGCTCTGCTTGAAGTCCTGGATGCTCAAGCCCAGTTCGTGCAATCCGGCATATGAAAGCTGTAGCATTCTGGGTTCCAGGATCAAGCCTTTGATCCTTTTGTCATTGGCAGCATGGCGGATTTTTGCGCTCAGGTTTTGAACGCTGTTACTCATGCTCTTGCCCATGAAAGCCATGGGTAGCACTTCGTTGTATTCTGCCAGAATCCCGCTGGGATTGATGCTCAGCCAGCTATTATCCGAAAGGATAGCTTTGTTTTGAACGCTGGCATACTTGCCCAACTGTTTTCCTGTACACCAGGACATCCCGATTAGCAGGATGATTACAGCGAATATGATTAAAAGGGTTTTGGTAGTGGTGCTCATTTGAGCCTCCTTGATAAATTGAATGTATAAATTGGTGAAAATACTCTGGGGGAAACGGGACTTCTGTGCTCCATTTCAGGAGAATTGAGATATTCATCCACACATAAAAGTGGCGGAGATGTAGGGATTCGAACCCTAGAAACGCTCGCACGTTTACACGATTTCCAATCGTGCTCCTTCAGCCAACTCGGACACATCTCCGCAAGGGCTGGGGTCAATGTTTTGGGCAGACCAATTCTGTCAAACATTTTAATGGCGGAAGTGCCTGTATCCGGTGAAGATCATGGTCATATCAAGTTCGTCACAGGCGTGGATGCATTCTTCGTCACCTTTGGAGCCCCCGGGTTGGATCACGGCTTTGACGCCTGCCTGATAGAGTTCGTCGATGCTGTCCCGATATGGAAAGAAGCCATCGGAAGCGCAAATGGCCTGACTAAGCTCGTGATGAAACTTCTTTGCTTTCCAGAGGGCGATCGAGGTGCTGTCAATGCGGCTGGTTTGACCAATTCCCAAACCAAGGATCTGATCTGCTTTGGCCAGGGCGATGGCATTGGATTTCAGCAGGCTAACTGCTTTCCAACCATAAATCATCGCGGCAAACTCCTCTTGAGTAGGTTGGCGATGGGTGGGAACCATCCAGTTATCAATGCTTTCAGAAACGGTGTCCCATTCTTGGGCAAGATATCCCCACTGCATGGTTTTGATTTCATAGGTATTGCTCGGTTTGATCAGGAAGGAGGGGTTATAGGAGATCAGTCTGCGACTTTTCTTTTTGACCAAAACGTCCATTACTCCATCTTCATAGCCTGGAGCGATGATGATCTCTGTAAAGATGCGGTTGATCATGACCGCTGTTTCCAGATCAAGCTTACGGTTGACGACCACAATTCCGCCAAAGGGAGCCACTGTATCGGTGGCAAAGGCCTTACGATATGCTTCGGCGAGGTTGTTGCCGCTGCCAATGCCGCAGGGATTGCAATGCTTGATGATGATTACCGTGGGTTCCGGGAAGAGCCGGATGGCGCGCAGAGAGGCATCGATATCCAGGATGTTGTTGAAGGAGAGTTCCTTGCCATGCAGACATTCCCATCCATCGGGACGATTTGTATAGAAAGCAGCCTTTTGGTGGGGGTTTTCACCATAGCGTAGAGCCTGATGCATGCTGCAGCTAAGATCCAGGTATGGAGGCATTTCTGGTTCAGGATACTGGTCGCAGCGAAAATCCTCCAGATATTCGGCAATAATAGCATCATAATGGGAGACCAAAGCAAAGGCTTTCTGAGCCAGATAGCTGCTCCAGCATTCGGGAACCTGGCTATCCTGTTTTAAATGCTCAAGCGTGGGAGCATAATCCTTGGGATCACAGAGCACGGTGACGTTACGAAAGTTCTTGGCTGCCGCACGGATCAAGCTGGGGCCACCGATGTCGATGTTCTCGATTATCTCGCTATGACTTGCGTTTTCCTTCATCCGCACATTGGCAAAAGGATAGAGGTTTACCACCACAATGTCAATATGATCAATGCCGTGTTCTTCCAGACTGCGCAAGTGTTGCTCGTTATCCCGGTCTGCCAGGATGGCTCCGTGGATCTTTGGATGCAGGGTTTTCACTCTGCCATTGAGGATTTCCGGGAAACCGGTATAATCACTTACCTGAACCAGGGAGCGGCAAAACTGCTTCAAGTGTTTTGCCGTGTTTGATGTGGATAAAATCTTGTAACCCAAGCTTTCCAATTCCATGGCGAGGGTTTCAATTCCGGTTTTGTTGGACACACTGATTAGTGCGTATTTATTCATGAGATCCGTCCTTGTCGATGAGTTCGACCAAATCTTTAATATCTTTTCTACTGATGTAGCTGGTCAGGTTTTGGTTCAGCTTTTCGTCGCTGAACATTTCCAGACTAATCCGCACAACGTGTTGAGGTACCTTCTGGATAACTTCTTCACTATCGCGATTATCAATGATGCTCACCAAAACAATTCCCCCCAGGATGATCAGCCAGTTTATATAGATCCAGAAGAGAAAGATGGGCAAAGCTGCAAGAACACCATAGACTGCCTGATAACTGGTCAGATTGTAGATGTAATAATCAAATCCGGATTTGACCAACACCCAGATCACGGTGGTCCAGAAGGTTCCTCTAATCAGACTGGAACGCCGGATTTTGATTGAAGGCATCAGCATATACAGGAACAGTAATGCAAAAAACTGCATCACAAAGGGCAGGATATATGTCAGCCAGGTGAAAAGCGGAAACTTCAATAATCTGGAAATTATCGGAAGCGAGGAACTGGAAAACAGCAACACCATGATAATGAGGCCAAACACCAAAGTACCGAAAAACTTGATAAACTGACTGATGATATCCTGAGATTGCGGAGCATGAGTGCTGAGAATGCGGTCAAAAGTACTGCGGATATTGTTGAACAGCAGATAGGAAGAAACCAGGAGGATTCCAAACACCATGATGTTCAAGCCCATTCTGCGCGCAATCATCTCGTTGATCATATCCATCACTGCTTCGGCAGAACCGGGGATGAAGTTTTTGGCAACAATATCAGCAATCTTATCCTTCAGGTTCAAGAATGGGAGATCGGGAGCCAGCATCACAATGAAGGTGATAAACGGGATGAAGCCCAGGATGGTTACATAGGCAAGGCTCCCGGCTTCGCGAGGTACTTTTTCTTTGGTGATCCGCGTATAGAGGATGCTTAAAAAGTGCCGGACACTTTTGAAAATCTTTCTGCGGCGCGTACTGGAGGCCAGGCTGAGATAGATTTTGTATAGATCAATGATGATCACGTGAATAAGTCCTGAGATGATTCGGTTCAGGCCAGTCCAGGCGTTGCTTTTGCGTTTGCCCATTACTCTTCCCTCAAAGCGATTACGGGATCCAGATTGCTGGCCTTTACTGCGGGTGCAATCCCAAAGATCAGGCCGATGCCAACCGATACTGCCAGGGCTACAAAGATCATATCAAAGCGAGCCACCATTGGCATTTCAAGATAGCCACCCACCACATCCAGAATGGCATAACCCAGCCCAATGCCAAACACCCCGCCCAGGGCTGTGATCAAAACGGTTTGAACCATAAACTGCACAAAAATATCCCGTCGCCGCGCACCAATAGCCAGGCGCACTCCGATCTCGCGGGTGCGCTCCTTTATCGATGCCAGCATGATGTTCATGATTACAATGCCACCCACCAGCAGGGAGATTGCAGCTATCATCACGAATATTGCGCCAAAGATCATGGAGCTCTGTTTCATCTGATCCATTTGCTCCTGAGCTGAGCTTACCCGGAACACCCGTTTACCGTCCTTTAGTTGCAGGACGATTGGTTCCAGCTTCTTTTTCAGTGCAACAGCAGCATCGGGATTTTCGGCAATGATCTCCACCTGATCGATTTTGGTGCCGGGAGAAATCTTGTTGAGCATGGTTGAAAGCGGAATATACATCCGATGGTTCAGATAGTCCAGAGCGTTTTCTCCCCACATCTGATTTTCGGATTTCCAATATTTAAAGCTCATCACACCGATGATTTGCATCATTTGGTCGTTGATCATAATGCTGTGTCCCAGCGGACTGCGCTTGCCAAAGAAGTGTTCGGCTACGGCTGAGCCCAAAACCACTACATTGTTGTTCTCGCGGACATCCAGTTCGTTGATAAAACGTCCCCGGTCAGGATACCAGTTTTCCACGATTTGCATATCCGGAAACACTCCGAAACACCCTGCATTGTAATACTTATCCCGATATCTGGTTTTACTCCTCCAGGAGCTGATGGTTGGATTGAAGGCCCTGGCTTCCGGTATCAGGGATTGCAGCTTTCTTAGCTCAGCGAGGGTGAACGAGGGATCACCACCCTTTCGGAAATCATATTGCCAGTTGTAACCAATCTCCACCTTACTGAGTCCGCCGCGTTCCTGCATCCAGTTCAGAGTGCTCTCGTTCATTCCTGCAACAATTGCCAGCACAACCATGATGCACATTACGCCCAATACGATGCCCAAAACCGTAACCAGGCTGCGCACCTTGCGCATGGCTATGTCTGCCACTCCGATGTGCAGGGATTCAGCCAGCGATACTGCCATAATCGATTAATCCGTCTCGAATCTGGATGATCCGGTCTGCCCGGGCTGCAACTGCCGGATCATGAGTGACCATAATCACGGTATTGCCCTGACTGTGAAGGTTGTTGAAGATTTCCAGGATGTCACCTCCGGCTTGGGAATCCAGATTTCCGGTAGGCTCATCCGCCAGAAGAATTGAGGGTGTATTCACAATCGCCCTGGCAATTGCCACCCGCTGTCTTTGACCTCCTGATAGTTCGTTGGGTTTGTGTCTGAGGCGATCGCTAAGGCCAACGCTGTTCAAAATCTCCTCAGCCTTATGTCTGCGGGTGCGGGGGCTGGATCCAGAATACATCAAGGGAAGCTCCACATTCTTCAATATGCTTAGGTGGGGCAGCAGGTTGAAGGATTGAAACACAAAGCCGATTTTGCGATTACGGATTCCAGCCAGAGCATGCCGGGGCAATTTGCTCACCAAATCTCCATCCAGAAAGTAATCGCCACCGCTGGGAGAATCCAGACAGCCGATAATATGCATCAGGGTACTTTTCCCCGAGCCTGAGGGTCCCATGATGGCTACAAATTCACCCGCTTCAATAACGAGATCGATGCCATCTAAAGCTCTTACTTTCACCTTACCAAGGTTGTAATCTTTGATCAAATTTGTGGTCTTGATGATTTCCATTTCTTTTTCCACCTATGTATTCCACACAATGTCAATAGCCCAATATGTCAATAAAAATCATCCACCCACGCTGCATTTTGTCTTACCGGTCACGTAGCTTGATTTACCAGGTATTCCTGGTTCCAGATGGTTTCAGAATGTGGGTTTCATTTGCCATATCGCTGATTCACGGTATCTTATAGATACATTACGAGACTATAGAGGCAGAAATGAAACTGATTTTCATAACGATTATCTTGTGCATGTTGGGCTTTGGGCTTGGGGCGGAAATTGATCTGAGCATCAGCACCGAGTTGGGGCTGGCAATCTCAGGCTACAATGATGTCCGCATTCCCAATGACGATGACATTCATTCAATGTTTTCACTCAAGGACGATCTCTCCGCAGATCCTGTGTTCAGCTCCCGGCTGCAAATCCATTATAAACCGCATCCCCGCCATCAGATATCGCTTATGGCAGCTCCCCTCACTTTAAAACCAAAAGGGAGCTTTGATCGCGATATCATATATCAAAACGAGACCTTTGCCGCGGGTGCAGAGATTGACGCCGTTTACCGGTTTGATTCCTACCGTTTGCAATACCGTTACTTTTTCCCCAAACCTCTGGGTGTGATCACTGCGGTGGGAGCATCCCTGAAGCTGCGGGATGCCGAGATCAGTCTCAATGACGGCACCAATAAAGCCAGCAAAACCAATACTGGCTTTGTACCTCTATTGAGCCTCAATGCGGCATATCCCATCATGGAAGAGCTGGTGGCAGTTCTTGAAGCCGAAGGATTGGCTTCTCCCTATGGCAGGGCAGAAGATGTGTTTGTCGGCATGGATATGACGATTAGCAGCCGCACAAAGCTGCGGCTTGGATACAGATTTCTGGAAGGCGGCTCTGACAATGACGAAGTCTATACCTTTGCCGCAGTTCACTATGCTTTGCTGGGCTTCAGCCTGGATTTATAATGACACAAGATATCAGAGTTTGGAGGAATTGTGCAAGCCTTCAGTTTTAAGAATCCTACCAAGATCATTTTTGGCGCAGGGCAGATCAAGCTTTTGGGCCCTGAACTGGTTGCCGATGGCATCAAGCACTGTCTGTTGATTGCTGGAGGTGGTTCCATCAAAGCCAATGGCGTCTATGAACAAGTCACCGATAGCCTGCAAAAGGCAGGGATTGTGATCAGCGAAAGCTGGGGTGTGCAGGCGAATCCCAGATTGGACAAGGTTCGCGAACTGATTGCTTTGGCCAGGGAACTGCAAGTGGATGCAATTCTGGCGGTGGGTGGTGGTTCGGTGATCGATAGTGCCAAAGCCGTTGCAGCAGGATTCTATCTGAACGATATCTGGAATGCCTTTCGGGGCTCTGAACAGGTGAAGCAGGCTTTACCGATTTATACAGTGCTGACTCTTTCGGCTACCGGTAGTGAGATGAACGGCAATGCGGTGATCACCAACAATGATACAACCCAGAAATGGGGAATTTCTTCAGCTCTGATCTACCCCCGGCTTAGCATCATTGATCCCAGTGTCCAATTCACCCTGTCCTTTCGGCAAACTGCCAGCGGAGCGATAGATGCAATTGCGCATATTCTGGAATTCTACTTTGCTAATGATACAGCCAAAAGCACTCTGGCGATCAATGCAGCTTTGCTGAAGACGATAGTGGAAATGACCGACCGCCTCAAGCTCAATGCAGGGGATTATGAAGCCCGGGCAAATCTTGCCTGGGCTGCCACTCTGGCCTTGAACGGCACAAGCGGGATTGGTTTGAATGGAGGCGACTGGGCTTGTCACGCTATCGAACACTCTTTTTCTGCATTGCATCAGGAGATTGCCCATGGAGAAGGTCTGGGAGTGATCTTTCCGGCCTGGATCGGCTATGTCAGTGATCGTGCTCCCGCCCGTTTTGCGGCTTGGGCAAAGGAGGTCTGGGCCGAGGATAGCGTTTCCCTGGCTCTGCATAAGTTCCGTGGTAAGCTGGAAGAATGGGAAATGCCCGGTTCGCTCAGGGATTTGGGGATCAAAGATCCAGAGCTACCCACCCTGGTGGAGATCATCCTCTCGGGAGCCCCCAGGGGACTGGGAGAAGTGTTCAAACTCAGTAAGGATGATCTACAAGCTCTGCTGGTGCTTGCCTTTTAATCTACCATAAGCTTCACTCTACCTTCTTCCATCTGGCTTTGCCTTAGCTTTGGCTCGGTTTTACCCCATGTTCTCGCCCTGCCACGGGATGATCTTCGGCTAAAGTTGAGCCAAACCAGAGCTAAACCCTGGGGCGAGCACTGGGGGTAATCCATGGGTTTGATTCTATAGAATCCCCAAAGTTCTTGGACATACTCAGGGATTGCTGCCAGTAGGCGGAATTGTGATGGCATTGCCATCCCGGACAGCATTATACATGGGACTCATGATTTCGATTCCAGCTTCAGCAAAGATATCCAGGATGTTGCGGTGTAATTCAGAATAGGTGAGTGGCATGGTATTGGGATTATCAGTGTAGGCATTCAGCTCATATTCCACATAGTGATCCAAAAGGGAGCTCACGTTTACAAAGGGAGGCTTGCTTTTGTTGATGCCATGGCTGCGCAGGGCTGCGGAAACCAGAAGTTCAGAAACCTTTTGCCAGGGGATATCATAGCCAATGGTTATCTTTGTATGCAGCAAGAGATTACCCTCACGGGCAAAGCTGCTGAAATCGGTGATATTCCCACCCAAAACGATGGCATTGGGGATGCTCACTTCCTCATTTTTGACAGTTTTGATGCGCACGACCAACAAAGTTGTCTCGATCAGAATCCCCTGTTTATCGCCGATTTTCACGAAGTCACCAATGCGGTATGCCCGCATATAAGTGAGGATGATGCCAGCGATGATATTGGCAATTGCCGAAGAAGAGCCCAGGGAAAACAGCACACCCACAAAGATCGAGATGCCCTGAAAGGCGGGCGATCCGGATCCAGGAAGATAGGGAAAGATGATCACGACCACAAAGAACATGATCAAAAACTTCACGATCTGATAGGTTGAATCAGCCCAATCAGGATAGAATCCCTTGAAGTGGATGTGTCCTTTCTCAATCTCATCAAAGAGATAACGCAGGAATTTGAGGATATAGCGGGTTACGATCACCACGATGGTGATAAAAAACAGATTGGGTAGGTAGTTCAGAATTGCCGAGCCCACATCCAACAAGGGGCTCATGATGTATGCCTGCAACTGTCTGGCAATATGCCGGGTGGGGGGAATCACCAGCAGCAGGAAATACAGCGTAAAATAGCCCAGAGTAAGCATCAGAATGAAGCGGATGAATCCCAACAGGGTTTTTGCCACCCGGATAAACTGGTCAGCGCTTAGGATGCGGATGCCCTTGAACACAAAACCATCAGCATTGGCATCTTTGACCTTTTGGATCAGCGCGGAGAGGAAGCTTATCAAACGGGTGAGCATCCTGAATAAAAATCCTGCAATAAACGCTACGAAAAGCGCTAAAAACACGCTACGTACTATGATAATTATGTTTTGCCTCAGGTTTAAATGCATGAAACGGGGGATGAACTGCGTGGCAATAGCTTCATGATATGCCGTGGCTATATCTTTCAGAGGTTTCTGCAGAATCAGGGAATCGGCTTTGCTAACCGTGAAGATTGGGCGTTCGAGGTAGCGGATGGTATATTCACCATCCCGTTCCACGATGTTCAGACTATCGCGGAACAAGACCTTTTCCAGACTAAGCTCCTCCAGCCGTTTGCCCACAATGGAAGAGCGTTCAAAGGGAGAAAAGCTGCCCAGGCTGCTATAGATATAAAAGATCACCTGGTCTTCAAAGACCACTGGGGCGCGCACAATCGTGCTGTCCTTCTCGGCAAGCTCAAAGACTGAGTTGCTCTGAGCGTGGAGCGCAAATGACAGCAGCAGGGCAAAAATGATCAATAGCAGCCTGAAACACTTCATCATAACATCCTGATTATTTGTTGTTTACCATTTCCAGGGCATCAGTCCAGCATAGCTGTACACAGAGACTGCAGCCCATACATTTATCTTCGTCGGTTGTGGGATATCCTTCGTTATCAAGCTCTATCGCCAGATAGGGGCAACGGGTGCAATTTCCGCACTTTACACAGAGCTCCTTATCCTTCAGGGCAGAATGTTTGTGTTTGAAGGGGATATCCATGAAGTCGGTAACCGGTTTGGGCTGCGCAATTCCTATCAGCTCTTGCACAGAGGCAATCTGGCGTTCTTGCAGCAGATGTGAGAGGCCGCTGGTCAAATCGTCAATGATGCCATAACCATAACGCTCCGGAAGGGTGCAAAACTGGACATTTCCAGCGCCCAGGGCCAGGAAGTTGGCAGCATCATGATGATTCATAGCTCCACCATTACCGGAGATAAAGACTCCCATACCTCCAGCCCGTGAAAGACTGAGGTAGCTGATGGGTAGCACTCCTTCACCGCTCATGCCCACGATGATGCCTTCATCCCATTTACCGGAGGAAGGTCTGAACCCAAGGGTGGGGAAGGTATTGGCAAGGGTAACGCCCGCTTTCTTGCCCGGATAGCGGTCAAACACTTCTTTCACGGCACTGATGATGGGATAAATAGCGGTTACGGCGCCGGTTAATTTGAATAGTTTGGGGATATTGGGATCGGAGATCTCCATCACCCAATCGATGATCTTTGCAGTAAGCCTGGCATCCTGCGCCACGATGTCGCCATGCGTGCCATCTCCACCCTGAGGGCAGGAAAGACTGTATTCAATGCCCATCGCGCCTGCGGCTTCCAGCTTTCTGGTGTTGGATTGCCAGCCTGCTTTGTCCGTGGCATCATTGCCGGTGACAGGACCACCGGTTGAGGCCATAGTCAGACGATCAGGATATTCCTGCACCAGACGGGATACTTCTTCGCACACTCGGTCCAGGGGATGCTCGGAGACGTTGTCGCAATTGGCAAAAGTCTTGCGCTTGTCTCCCCAAACAAACATGTATTCATTGGGGATATGGATGTCCAGGTTGTCAAAGGATGTTTTCATGATGCCGCCCGCCCAGCCAGCTTCGTAAGCCTTCTTCATTTGTTCATATCCATCTGAAGGAGGAGCTGCAGAGAGGATGAAGGGTGAAATCATCTTGCGGCCAAAGAAATCCGTCTCCAGAGAGACAGGATGCTTTTTCCAGCCGGGAATGCTGAGTGTGCTTTTAGTGGCCTTCTCTGGTTTTTCAAAGGCTTGCTTGCGTATATCGGCATCAATCTGGAAGGCGATATTCTTACCTGAGGCTACTGCTTCAACCACGGTCGAAGGACCATTCACCATATCTCCGGTGCTATATATACCATCTCCTTCAATCCGGAAGGCAGGGCGATTGCCCACGGCGATGATCACGAGGTCAAAGGGGCGATACATCTGGGTGGAATCCTCTTCATCACGAATCCTGGAGGGGTGGAAGCTCTCTCCGGCGGGCAGATAGACCTTTTGCATTTTGATACCAACGGTTTTGCCAGCTTCGTTGATAATCTCGGCGATGCGGCAACGATGGCTGAATTGTACATTGTGCTGAATCAGGATTTCCTTCTCACTGTTGGTCAGAGGCATCTCCGGGAAGCTTTCCAGAGTGATCATTTCCACATGGGCAGCGCCAGCCCTGGCGATGGTCAAAGCCTGATCAGCGGCAATCGCTCCGCCAACCAGAGCCACCCTTTTACCTTTGAAAAGGTAACAGCCGGGTTGCTTCAAAATGTCCATGCCATAAAGGGCAGTCTCATCACCGGGGATGTTCAGCCGGATGGGATCATTCAAGCCTCCTGCTACGACTACGGCCTGGAAGCCCTGATTCAACAGGTCTTTGGGATTCATGATCTGCTGCTTGTGATGCACAATCCTGAAGGTTTGCAAAACCCACATCAGATCGGACATCAGCATGCCACGATCCAGCCTGGCTTCTGGGATCAGGGCAGCCTGGCCACCCAAGTCATCGGCATCGAAAACCTCGGGATTGTAGCCCAGTTGCCTCAGAGCTACTGCAGTGCCGATTCCAGCAGGACCTCCACCTACGATGGCGATCTTTGGTCCAGAAACCTGGGGAAGCTCAAACTCAGGGGAAACGCCCAGTTCACGGGCTTTTTTGATTATCGTGGCCTGAACTGCAGGTATCTGAATCGGATTGTCAAACTTCTCCCGGGAACAAGCGGCTACGCAGTGATGATCCGGACAAACGTCACCACAGATCCCCCCCAGAGGGTTGGAAGCCAGGATGATTCCTGCAGCTCGTTTAAAGTCCGAAGGGCTCCCTCCAGAAGCAGCCATCATAAAATCTGCCGGTGAACAATCACAGGGGCAGGCCGTTTTGCATGGCTTGGTGGCACAATATT
>JALNYD010000330.1 GCA_023230025.1 Candidatus Cloacimonadota bacterium
GATATTTACCCAGCCTTGAAAAGCCTGCTTCGCAAGCATGAGATCAAGATCAGAATTGTTGGGAAAAACCCCCTCTCACGCCAGGAAAAGTATGTTGATGATATAGTTCAATTGGTTGGGCCGGTAGAAGACATCAGCAAAGAAATAGCCCAGGCCCTATTTGTGATCCTCCCAATCCGGGTAGCATCAGGAACCCGTACCCGCATCCTGGAAGCAGCCGAATGCGGAACAGCGGTATTGAGCACAAGCATTGGAGCTGAAGGCTTTGAGTTTGGTTCGGATGAAATCCTGATTGCCAACAAAGCCGTGGATTTTGCCAATGCGATCAACCGTCTGGTACAGAACCCGGAGCTTTGCAGCACAATGGGCACAGAACTGAAGCGGGCAGCTACTGAGAAATACTCGTATGCAAATGTAGCAAAAGCATTTCTGGCAGATCTGGCTGCAATCACAAATCAGAACAAGGAAAAGACCAAATCCCGCCGAATAGCCCTGATCACAAACCGCTTTTACCCGGAAGTTGGCGGAGCTGAAACCAATATCTATTATCAAGCGAAGCTTTTGGCACAGCAGCATCAGCTTACGGTGTTCTGCCCAAAACGCAGACCTGGAATCAGTGATGAACGGATGGATGGATTCAGAGTTGTGAGAATGAAGGATGTATTGAACCCCGATCCGAATGCTCCCAACCTGAAGAGCAAAACCCTTTGCCCCAGTATTGTCTTCCACCTGATCAAAGGTAAGTATGATCTGATTCAATGCTTCCCGGCATTGAACTACAACAACATTCTGGCTTTTTGGATTGCTAAGTTGAAACGCATACCATACATTCTGTGCTTTTTCGATTTCATTGATTATGCAGGGGAAATCAGCAAGCATGGTAGCATTGATCCGGATATCCTGCAGAGCATACGCCCAAAGTTCTATCAATTACCAGTGTTAAGGGGCATGGATTATGCCTTTGCGATTGCTCAGAAGGAAATCAACTTTTTGAAGAAGTATAACCCCAGAGTCGATTACTCCCCTGTACCCATTCTCAGCGAAGAATATGAAGTACCTGTGGATAAGCCAGAGCTGCGAAAAAAATGGTCAGAAGATACTTTCGTGTTTCTCAGCCTGGGCAGGATATCCAATATCAAAGGACAGGATATTGCCCTCAAAGCATTTGCCCAAGCCCATCATAAAATGCCCGGAGCGCAGTTCGTCTTTGTGGGCAGAACCGATTATGAGCCGGATTTCTTTGCTGGAATGCAGAGTATTGTTGAACAACATGGACTGACAGACAAGGTGCATTTCCGGGGGATGGTTGATCGAAGTGAGGTGCTGGGCTGGCTACATTATAGCGATATTCACGTAATCCCGGTTAGGTTTATGAACTCCGGCGCCGTGGTGGTGGAAAGCTGGATCAGCAACACCCCCGTGATCCAAAGTGACGTGGTGGATCCGAATCTGGTTGAAGAAGGCAAGAATGGCTATCTGTTCCGGAGAGAATCCATCGATGAATGTGCAGAAAAGATGATCCTGGCCTATAATAACCGGGCACAACTGCCTGCTTTTGCCGAGCATGGCAAGATACTCGTTAAAGCCAGATATACATATAGTTATCTGATTGGACTTTATAATTCTGTTTATGATCTACTGCTAAGAGATTGATATATGAAGCATAGCGTCTTGATGATCAATAGCTACCGGGGTTACATTGGCGGCGTGGAAAGGCTGATGGTGAGCATGGCCAGAGCATTGGCAGAGGAATCCTGGGATGTGTATGGCTTGTTTGAACAAAGCGTACATGAAGATCCCGATTTTGATGCTGCCTTCAACGAAGTAAGCGTGTGGGAAGGTGAATCCCTGGCAGAACAGATTGATCATTTCAAACGCATCGGAATTGAACTTGTTTGCATCCATAAGTGTCAGAAAAGCAGATGGCTTCATGAACTCAAGGAGTCATTCCGGACAGTATTGATAGTTCATGATCATGATTACTACTGTTTGCGGCATCACAAATACTTCCCCTACCGGCGGATAAATTGCCCTCTGCCCTTCACTCTTGCTGGTTGTTCTGTGTGTAGCGGTATGCTACACAAGCAAGAGGGAAAGATGCAACTGATCAATCCATTCAAACAAAGGCAGCTATTGCATGAGGTGCGAGATTGTGATCTCAGCTTTGTGCTATCTGACTATATGAAGGGTAATCTGCTGATGAATGGTTGGGATGCCAAACGGATCAGACTGATGGTTCCCTATCAGGACTGCCAGGAATCCAGCTATGCAAAACCAGATGGCAGACCTGTGATTCTGTATGTGGGGCAGTTGATCCGGGGAAAGGGTGTAGACTTGTTGCTAAAAGCTTTAGCGGAAGTAAAGGAAGATTATTGCTGCAGGATCTTAGGCCGTGGCAATGATGAGAAGTATCTGAGAGATCTGGCTGATCAGCTTGGAATAAAGGACAGAGTGTGCTTTGCGGGATTTTCAGCAGATTTGCACAACGAATATTGCGAGGCCAGACTGCTGGTGTTTCCCTCCAGATGGCAGGAACCTTTCGGGCTGGTGGGGCTGGAAGCCTATGCTCATCATGTACCTGTGGTTGCATTTGATACCGGAGGCGTAAGTCAATGGTTGAAACACAAGGTCAATGGCTTAGCTGTGAAAGCAAAAGATGTCAAGCGAATGGCGCAAGCTATAAGTATTATTCTGAACGATCCTGAACAGGCCCAAACTTATGCTGAGGCTGGCTACCGAATGGTCAAACATCAGTACACTCGTAAGGCGTTTAAGGCATCTTTCATCCCAGAACTTGAGAAATTGATAAGCTCATCCCCTCATCATGAGCAAAAAGCTGTTGAACAGAAATCAGGTTCCCTGGAGAATTCTTTTACGCAAGAAGCAGTGCATCGCATTCTGAGTGCCGTGATCAGCTTAGGATTCACTCTTCCGCTACTGATTATGCTTGGGATCAAGTCCCTATTCACAAACAATACTGTAGTGGAAAGCCACGTAATCCAGGGTAGATCACAGCCTCTGGTAGTACCCTTGATCCGAAACTCAAATTGGCTGATTCGTCATGCCCTGCTCTTTCCTCTGGCAGTAACGGGGAAATTGGGGCTTGTAGGCACCAGTATCAAGGAATATCAACCCCAAACTGATCAGAATACTGTTTTAGA
>JALNYD010000331.1 GCA_023230025.1 Candidatus Cloacimonadota bacterium
AGCCTACAATCAATATACCATCCAGGCCGGGGACGATGCCTCGCTGGAAAAATTCCAGATCATTCTCTATCCCAAGGATAACGACGATGGCGACATCGTGCTCCAATACCACACTGTGGATAATCCTGCCACCACCGGAAATTATTGCACCGTAGGTATAGAAGATCATCATCAGCTTTCTGGCCTCACCTATACTTATGGAAATTTCTATCCGTCCACGGCTCCAGTTCTTCAGGCCGGACGCGCCATCCGCTTCACCACTACCGCTCCAGATACCTATGTGAGTAATGAGGATGCTGTGGCTCTGCTGCCGGTGAGCAATCTGCGCAATTATCCCAATCCTTTCAACCCCAGCACCACCATCGCTTTTGAAAGCAAGCTGGCCACCACTGCCGCCCTTTATATCTATAATATGAAGGGACAACTGGTGCGTGAATTGCACAAGGGTGCGATCCCCTCTGGCACCAATAGCTTCACCTGGGATGGCATGGATGATTCCGGACAGAATGTAGCCACCGGACTCTATCTCTACCGTCTGCAAACCCCGTCTGCCAGCTATGCCCGCAAAATGCTGCTGATGAAGTAAATAAAAAATATATACCTATAAGAAAGAGGGAGCCATAGCAAAGCTCCCTCTTTGCTATGGCTCTATCGCTATCCAGCTTCTTTGAACAAGGCTTTGCTGCTGCTGCCACATACTGCGCTGGGGACAGCCTTGCTGCCTGCCCGAGCCTTCGATGAGGTTTTAACCTGCCTTCGACTCGAGATGACTTGAGGTTCTGAGTCATCTCGAGTAGAAAGCTTCTTATCTGCAAGCTCGGTGAAAGAGAGAGGCAGGGTTATTTTGTTAGTCGTTAGTCGTTAAAACGTTAAAACGTTAAAACGTTAAAACCCTAAAACGCTAAAACGCCAAAACGCTAAAACGCTAAAACGTTTAAACCCAAAACCCATCAAGTCCCTTGACATATTTCAGGCTTTTCACCACTTGTTCTCTACTGTTTTTACTTAGCAGAAAACGCCAAAACTCAAAGGATAAAAATGTATAGAAGATATTTTATGGTACCGCTGCTGCTTTTGCTGCTTGTATTTAGCAGCTCCTGCGGAGACAATCAAAAGCTTACACCCCCCATAGGAGAAGATACAGGGCTTCTTTTTGGCACGGACACCACCCTGGATATCATCACGTGGAATCTAAAGACCTTTCCCCTGAACGCAAACACGGTAAGCCTCCTCAGCGAGATCATACCTCAAATGGGGGCTGATGTGATTGCCTTTCAGGAAATTATGGACTACACCCAGTTTCAGGCTCTGGCGGACTTGATCCCAGATTATCAGGCTTATATATACAATGCAACTTCCTCATATCGTCTGGCTTATCTCTATGATACCAGAACGGTTACGGTCAATGCCGAATATACTATATTCAA
Organism: Candidatus Cloacimonadota bacterium; assembly: GCA_023230025.1. Lineage (GTDB taxonomy): Bacteria > Cloacimonadota > Cloacimonadia > Cloacimonadales > Cloacimonadaceae > UBA5456. The sequence continues at coordinate 1,428 of JALNYD010000331.1, forward strand.
TGGGGATTCGAATCCCTTTCCCCGGCCTCCGTATATCCTGGATATAAGCTTTGTGGATCAGAATTACTATATCATAAACAACCATTTCAAAGCCTTGGGAGATAATTACATCGATACAAATGATCCCTGGGATGAAGAGATGCGTCGTCTTTTGGCCAGCACCAAGCTGGAACAATACATCCGCGAAAACCTGGGTGAAGAGCGGGTAATCATGCTGGGTGATCTGAACGATCAGATTCAAGAGCCCGAAGCAACGAATGTGTTTATGCCGTTCCTCAATCGTCCCGATGAATATAGCTTTGCCACCATGCCCATCGCGATGAATCCCACTCCGAATACAGTTTCATACCCTTCTTACAATAGCATTTTGGACCAGATCCTGATCACCGATGAGCTCTTTGAAGACTTTAGTGCGGCGGGAAATATCTGCCGTGTAATCCGAGTGGAAAATCATGTTGGCGGCCTTTCGGCATATTATCAATTGATCTCCGATCACCGGCCTGTGGGAATCCGGTTGCAGGGCTGGTAAAAGCTTCCGGCAAGGCACGCTTTGCAGGGGATATCAGAGCCTCTGAAGCCACTAAAAACACAGAATGAAATTTATTTTGCTTTTCTGATATTTCTGTATACGAAATACTTAGGGATATCAGGCGTCAATTTGTCTCAGAATAATGAAAAATATGTATTGACAAAATAAGCCCCTCTGGGAATGTGAAAAAACCTGCTCGGCATGAGCGGGACAAAATTGTTCTTTAATAAGTTTATAGAGTGCTATAGAGATAAAGTGATAAGAAGCTCTTGTCAGTTCAATCATTTAATTATGATGGAGAGTTTGATCCTGGCTCAGGACGAACGCTGGCGGCGTGGATTAGGCATGCAAGTCGAACGGTAGATATCCTTTCGGGGATATTGAGAGTGGCGAACGGGTGAGTAACACGTAGATTATCTACCTTCAAATGGGGGACAACCCAGGGAAACTTGGGCTAATACCGCATGAGTGTGGCGCATAATATATCTATTGTTGAGAGATCAGCGATTGGGCATATTATGCGTCATATAAAAGGTGGCCGCAAGGCTGTCGTTTGGAGATGAGTTTGCGTTCTATTAGCTAGTTGGTGTGGTAATGGCATACCAAGGCGATGATAGATAGGCGGCCTTAACGGGTGGTCGCCCACACTGGGATTGAGATACGGCCCAGACTCCTACGGGAGGCAGCAGTCGAGAATAGTCTACAATGGACGAAAGTCTGATAGTGCGACGCCGCGTGAACGATGAATCCCTTCGGGGTGTAAAGTTCTTTTATATGTGAGCAATGCCTTATATATTAATAGTATATAGGGAGAGATATTAGCATATGAATAAGCAACGGCTAACTCCGTGCCAGCAGCCGCGGTAACACGGGGGTTGCAAGCGTTGTCCGGAATTACTAGGCGTAAAGGGCAGGTAGGCGGAACTATAAGTTTGATGTTAAAGGCAGCGGCTCACCCGCTGTAAGGCATCAGATACTGTAGATCTGGAATGCGGTTGAGGAAGACAGAATTCCTGGTGTAGCGGTGGAATGCGCAGAGATCAGGAGGAATACCGAATGCGAAGGCAGTCTTCTAAGCCGTTATTGACGCTAAACTGCGAAGGTGTGGGTATCAAACAGGATTAGATACCCTGGTAGTCCACACAGTAAACGATAATCACTAGGTGTCGGGTTCGAAGAGGATT
>JALNYD010000332.1 GCA_023230025.1 Candidatus Cloacimonadota bacterium
ACTTAGATTCAAAGCTGGAACCTAGCTCCAGCCTGGCGTATTTGTAGAGATCATTCATGCATAGTTTAGCCTGATGTCCACGTGTAAAGGCCTCATGACAGGCATTCAAGACGACTAAACTGATCTGTCCGCCAGTGAAGGGAAACCCTTGGGATAGGGATTCCAAGTCCAACTCAGATGCTCCGGGTACAGAGGTAGGGAGATGGAGTTTCCAGAGTTTGAGGCGACAGGCGGCATCCGGGGCGGGAATCTCCAGCTTGTAGTGAAAACGCCTACTCATTGCTGTATCCAGGTTATGTGCCAGATTCGAGGTAACGATCAGGATTCCCGAAAAGGTCTCCATCTCTTCCAAAAAGATACTTTGGATCGCATTCTCGGTGACGTCAGCGGAGCGTTCCAAATCATTTCCACGTTTGTGGATCAGTTGGTCGCCTTCATTGAGCAGAAAGACGGGATTCACTTCCGCTGCTATTTGACGCATCTCTTTAAACATAGCCCGGGCTCGCTTTTCCGTGCTGCCATAATACATGTCACGGATGTTGTTGGCATTGATCATCAGCAGAGATCGGTTCAGTTCGTTGGCGATCACTCCGGCAATGAAGGTTTTACCTGTGCCCGGCTCTCCGTGGAGCAGAATGATGCAACCCTGCTGGACAGATACATCATCGGTAAGAGATGCCCCCATTAGGCCCCATTGCACTAACTCATCCTTACGAGGGTTTGTCAAGCGCGCTACAATCGCCTTGATACTTTCCAGAGTATGTGCTGGTAATATCAGTTGATCCATGATCTGACGTGGTTTAATCATGCTAAAGTAAGCTGAGTCAGAAATAGTAGTTGCCAAGTTAAAAACCTTTCCAGTGGAAGTATCCGTTAATTCCGTTAATGCCGCGTCACTCAGGGAAAGATCGTTACGATATATGCTTGGCTCTGGATACTCAAGCAAACCTTCATGCTGAAGGAGATTCTTTCGGGCAACAGATTTAACTGCTTGCTGAAGATCAGATTTGTTTTCGGTGATTAAAGTAGCTAGAGCTAGAATACTCAGTTCAACATTTAGCCTGGTCTGATGAAAATAGATCATATATAGGGACTTCTGCCAGAAAGGATTAAGTTTATGGGCAGTGATAAATCTTCCGAGCGAATTGTCTGAGGGTAAACTGGATATCTTATCAAGGGCAATATCCAGTATCCGGTTCACCACTTTACCGTAATAGACGCCTTCCGCAACTCTGGGTTCCTGCCTAAGCTCAGGATAATGGTTGAAAAGATGGCTCAGCGCATCGCAAACAACTTCAAGCGGGTCGGCACTATCTTTATATCCCTTGTTGAGGATAGCAACGCAGCACTTTAATGGTTTCTTGCCAAGCAAAATGTTCCATAACAATCCATTAAGGCGGTATTGACCTTGCAGCAAAGATGCAAGATTGGTGTGGAAGTCGTGATCAGGGGGAAAGGAGAAGCTGAGGATCCCACGATCTACCAAGCTAATCAGATAATCGAATCCAGCTTTCAGATTGGCCTGCGGGCTTGGCAGGAAACCAAGAATGTCCCTCACTGAGTAATCCAGATCATAGTTCTCCCTGGTTTGTTGGTAGATCCCTGAGATCACAGACAGGTCATTGGATTCTAGGCAATAAGCTTTCAATTCCTTATGCCGGATAAGTTTGCGGAGCAGACTATTTTGAATGCAATGATTTGATTTTCCAATGGTAAGGTTGGCTGTCTTGCCGTGATTAGGAAGAAGCCCCAAATCTTCAGATCTCTTATCAACTGAGGATTCTTCACAGTGAGCCGTATTTCTTTGTTTGATGGAGCTGTATTCCTCCAAGCATTGAATAAGATCGGTATGCATATCTTCTCCCAAAAATTCTATTCTGCCCCTATTATAAACTTGGTACAGAAAAACTGGCTGACTATTTTTGATACGGGGTTCTATTGAAGCCCAGGCACTCCATAACTGTGTGAATTATCATATTAAAGGCTTCCATCTCCTTTTCAAGCGGCTCAGGGCTTTCCAGTTTTAGATGCCAGGTATCCATCTTAGCTTGCTGTCTCTGCTGCTTACGTAACTCGGCACAGTGGGAGATCAGTTCCTTGAGGATGCCACGCTTGATCCTGATGCCTACCTTGCCGACGTCCTTCTTGGTTAACACGCAGTAACCATATTGGTTAACGCCTATCACACCTGCCGAGGCCAGGGCTTCCAGATAGACGAAGACCCACTGACGGCTTCTGCCGAAGGCTTCTGCGATGCTTCTGATTGAAGTGAAACTGCGTTTTTCGATCAGATTGAGAAGTGCCAGGGCTGCCTTGGGATCGAAGTTCCAGTGCGCTCGCAACTGCTTGTCCAAAGTTGTGTTAAAGCGGTTACTGCGGCCATAGATGGGCTCCCGGTTGCTGGCTAACTTAATAGTCTTGTCCTTCAGCAGTTCGGTTATGATAGGCTCAATCTCCTCGATCTCCAGTCCCGTCATATTGACGATCAGGGGCACATCGAAGGGCTTGCGATACTGGTTAACGAAGTTCAATACGAGTTCTCTGGCGGTCATAGATCTCTCCCCAGATCGAGATCGGCGATACAGAGTTGGGGATTGGTAGCCTTGGCCCGCTCTATGATGTACATGATCTTAACCGCTCTGCGGAGGTTACCACCGCAGTTGAAGTCGATCTTGGTTACCACTGACTCATCCACCGGTATCTCCATCACTTCCTTGGCGATCTTACGAATATCGTCCTTGCCCACTTTCGTGAACTCGTAGAAGTAGTTGCAGCGGTCGAAGTAGTGGCGGTTGATTGCAGCCAGTTTGTTCCGGGCGTCCTGCATCCCGACCAGAACCACGATGGTGAGGGTGACATCCACGATGTCCCGGATGGCACCTAAAAGCCGGTCATGCTTGAAGGCATAGTCAATCTCATCGATCACGATTACTGTCTCCGGATTTTCATCCAGGAGCTTCAGGCAGTATTTGAAGATGTTGTTGGTGGTGCCGCTGGGGATATAATCTCCCAGTCCGAAGCGGCGGTAGAGAGCGGTCATGAGATCGACCGCGAAGGACTTGGGAGTAGTAGTCGATTCCAGCCGCATATAGATGTAACCTCGCATGAAGGCGATGCGGCTGGCATAA
>JALNYD010000333.1 GCA_023230025.1 Candidatus Cloacimonadota bacterium
AGTGAGGGTATATAACAGTGTTACTCAAGGCAGAGGGGAATCTTCTGACTCAACTCCAGGCATTCCCAATACTTCCAGAATATGCTTGCGGTAATGATCCAGAGCCTCTTTTCCTTTCTCACTAAGGGAGACCATCGTGCGGGGCATGCGCTTGACAAACTTCTTCTCAATCTTGATATAACCCACCCCTTCAAGTTTCTGAAGCTGTACCGAGAGGTTTCCCCGCGATAGTTTGGTGCGATACAACAGATAGGTGAAATCAGCTTCCTGTAGAATTGACAGGTGAATCATGATGGAAAGCCTTGCCGGCTCATGGATCACGCGATCAATCTCATTCAGTTTCAGATCATCTTCATTCTTCATGATCAATTACCGGATTGTTTATGATGAAGCGGCGGAATTGCCAACAGCCCATCACAATATTGAACAACGAATAGATCCCCCAGCTTATCGCCAGATGCAACATACTGTAATTGCTTAAGGGCAGGCAAAGGATCACGAGTAGGAAAAGGATTCGCTCCATAATGGGATAAGGATGCTTCCCGTCCCATTCATTTAGTGTATAGTATGTCCAGGTTCCGGCAACCAATAACAGCAGTGTTACCGAGAAAGTCAGCATCGGGATTCCTTCATAGTTGTTTTTGTAAGCCCAATAACCTCCCCCCAGAATGATAAGGGCGTAAAGGATTGCCAGTCCGGTACCCAGAAAAATGCTTTTGGGCATGGGATCGATTCGCACTTTAGCGATCCCGCGCCTGGGAGCTACATACTTCTTCTTCAGATAGGTATAAAGCGGAAGCATGAGGAAATACGCGAACGCAAAGACAAAGGAAACGGCCAAAGCTGGGATAATCAGTAAACCAAACAGTCCCGTACATATCCATTGCAGGCCGTCGCCATAGTGCAGATCGAAGTTGATACTGCGTTTGACGTTATCAAAAAGAGGACTTGTCATATTCACCTCACTGACTTGTTTATGATATAAACTAATCAGTACGGTAAACCTGGCAAGAAGTATTTTCACAAAACACTATATTCACCTATTACGAATGCTGGTGGTGCTTATATTTCTGACTTGTTTTTCATCGGACTTGGGCAATTGAAGTTTATATGCTTGAATCTGAAACATGCAGTACATGCAGCCAACATTATAGTCACATATCTGATTGCATTCCTTCCACTTGTCGTCACGATGCGGTCACTTTGTGGTTACAAAAGTAACGGCATTGTAACCGCATCGTGACGACAAATAAGGAGCATGAAACCAGGATCGTGCTGAGTGCGAAGTTTTATCCTGGGCTATCCCGAAAACTGACTATCTCTTCAATTGCCAATCTCTTTGAGCTTCCGGAAAAGGCAGATAGTGCTTTACCATACAGACTGTTATCAGCCCGGGGATAACCAAAAGGAGCAAGGGCTACAATGCGCCAGTGTTTGGGTATCTGCAGATATTTGGCCAGAGTCTTCTCTGAAAATGCTGCCAACCAGCAAGATCCAATTCCGTGGCTGTGGGCGCAAAGCATCATCTGTTGAAAGGAGATTGCCGTATCCACCAGATAATAGTCCTGAGCATTGATCCGGACATTCTTTTTCATATCAGCACAGGCAACAATCAGGCAGGGAGCATCTTTGATAAAGAAGTTTGATAGTCCAATCAAGCCAGTGCGTTTTGCCAGTACCTTTATCTGCTGAGGATCCCTGAACACAAGATAGCGCCATGGTTGGCGGTTTTGAGCACTGGGAGCCTGACGTCCGGCTTCCAGTATCTGTTGCAGGATATCGTCTGGAATGGGATCTGGGGTGAAGCTACGTACGCTGTGACGGCTCTGGACAAGTTCCAAAAAGTTCATGATTACTTCCTTAGCTTTTTATTTATTAGCGCATCCCTTGCTGCCCAAGTATCAGGGGTGATCCGCATTCTGCTCATAGACAGTGCTGATTATAAATCCCCAGGCCTGTTGATATTGCGTAAAATCCCGGGATCATCAACGTGGATGTATTTATTGGGAAGGCCGGAGAGCCGGATGATTCCTTTGAGGCCTTCACCATGATCCTTGGTGTTTATATCCAGAGAAGCCGGGATAATTATAGGGTGTCCGCTAACGTTTTGATGGACAGGCTTTATGATGGCATTGGGAATGATCCCATCAATCAGATTTTGGATGGTTTGGGAACTCACAAAGGGATGATCTACAGGGAAAATCAGATAGTGGGTGGCTGGATTTTCAGTAACAGCCTGGCGCAGGGTTTCCAGCATGGAATTGGTTTGGTATGCGTTGGCAAGGGCTATGCGTTTGATTCCGGCATCATTGATGGTCTGGATGATATGCTCAGAAAAAAGCATGCCATTCATTCTCGCTTCAGACTTGGGTATGCCAAAGCGGCTGCCCTTGCCTGAGGCGAGAATGATGGCACATAGATCAAAGGGCGTTGAATTCTTCAATGGCCTTATCAAGCTCATCCAGGTTTTGCTCAAAGGTTTCCTGCCAATATTCGGGTTCCCATTGTCTGAGAATCTCCTCATAGGTTTTACCCTGTTGCTCCACCCAGGTGTAGTATTTCAGGTTGTGAATGCGTTTCTTATCCTGATAGCTTAGCTCCAGGAAGTTGTCGTAAGATTGACTGTTCAGGCAAGCTTCCTGATCCAGTGCGGCCTGCAGGGATTGATAACCACCTTTCAATTCGTGCTGTTCCACGATCCGGCTTTCATACATCTCAGCAGAATCAGTGAAACAGGTGAAGATCACATCATCTTCATTATACTCGAAGTACTTGGCCATCTTGATGCAAGCCAGCAGGTTTCCGATTGATGAGATACCTAGAAGAGGAAGATTTTTGACCACATCAGAAGGGATACCACGAGATATCAGGGCCTGATGGCCTTCTTCCTCGTTAAACAGCCGGAGCAGGCGCATGCAATCTTCGTCTCGAATAGCCGCAACTGCATCGGTATTGCGTACGTTATGAACCCAGGGGATATGCTTGTCGCCAATGCCCTCAATGCGGTGGCCACCAAAGCCATTATTCAACAAGGTTGGGCATTCAAAGGCTTCAGCAGCAGTTGTTTTCATCAGAGGATGGATTCTTTTCAGATAGTCTCCTGCGGCAATGGTTCCCGCCGAACCA
>JALNYD010000040.1 GCA_023230025.1 Candidatus Cloacimonadota bacterium
ATTAGTTTTGCTGGCTTCAGGATAATCCGGAATCTGAAGTCGATATTGATGTCTCCGAATGATCGAAGTGCTTGACAGCAGTCGTGAGCGCAGATTGGCTGCTCTGCATGCGATCTATTGGTAAAATATGGCTTTCCGCCTCCGGCCTCGAGCTTGTACTGCGCTGGGTGTTCACACTGCTCAGTGTATGGGCGGGCATTGCTTTCCACCGAAGCGGGGACGTGGTGTCTCTGGCTTCAGCAGCGTTATCGGCACTGTTGTTCCAGATACCGCCGGTGATCGGGAAACTCCTGCGCTTACAGGTGCCCGTTTCCTTCCGCTATATCTGGTTTGTATTCATCCTGGCAGCGATGTATCTGGGTGAGATTCACTCCTTCTTCTACCGCTATTTATGGTGGGACGACATGTTGCATACCTGCACGGCAATGTTGGTGGCCTATCTGGCGATGCTGGTGATCCTGATATCCACACGCGACAAAACTGGCGGGATCGCAGTGCGCCCGATGTTTCTGTTCATTTCTGTGCTGGCGTTCACCATGGCTTTTGGTGCCGTGTGGGAGCTTTTTGAGTTCAGCTCCGATCAGCTTCTGGGGGTGAACATGCTCAAAGGCCGCGATTCCACTTTGCCGGATAGCGTCTATGATTATGGCCGCGCGCTGATCAATACCATGCAGGATTTATCTTTGGACCTGCTGGGTGCGCTGGTCGTGGCACTGCTGGCAAGTCTGAACTTGAAGCGGGGGAGACTTTTCACATCAGCTTTTGGATTACCGCTACGGCAATTCCAGCACTCTAATCCCCGCTTTTTTAGAACACGATAAATCACCCATCATGTAGACAGGAATTAACAGCAAGCCCATTGGTTATCGTCACGTTGCGGTCACCTTGTCGTTACTTTTGTAACCACATAGTAACGGCATCGTGACGATAACCCGTGGGTGTCAATCCTTTGCGCAACGTTCCAGGTTTTGATCATCAGATTCTGAGAGCTAATGTTAACTGCCTGCCAGGGATATCAGTACCTGCAGCTATCAGGTATGATTCCGGGAGGATGATTGATCTCGTGCTATATAATCAAAGAAATTACTTGCCAAAAGATGCATGCTCTGTTTTGAGGTTAACAAACTAATTGTATCCGAGGAACGATATCTGATGAAACGGCTCATGATATGCATTCTGGCGCTGTTTGCGCTGGCTGGATGTGTACATTATGATGAAGAGCTCTGGCTGCACCGCGATGGCTCAGGCAGGGCGAAGCTACGCCTTGTTCACCGGTCTCCCTATGAGAATCCGGAAGAAATACTTCGGAAAGCCGAACTTCCTGGCATTAGTCTGCAAGGCTATAATGTGCAACGCAACGGCCAGGATGTGATCTATGATATCGTCTTTAAGTTCAAAAGCATTGAAGCTTTTAACAATGTTAACGATCAGCTTGGTTCTGCCGATTTCTGGGGCAAGATCACACTGAATAAAGAATCCGGACGGCGCATTACCTACAAACGCCGTATCTCCCTGGGCAGTCAGGAAGAAAGTGATGATCTGGAAGAGTATTTCAGTCAAATGCACACCCAGCCCGCGATCTGGACTTATAAACTGCATGCTCCCTGGAAAGTGATTTCCACCAATGCTGAGCCTGAAAAAGTGGATGGCAAAACCCTTGAATGGAGCTATGATACCTCCAGAATGTGGAACAAGCATGAATATATGACCGTGGAGTTTCGTAAGGAATTGCCCTGGTTTGTCTTTGTTATAGCGGGAATCGCCATCCTGTTGATCGTATTTATGATATTCTGGTCACTACGGATCGGGAAACACTCGCATCTATTGGAGCGGATAAGACACCATTCTTGATTGGAGTGCAGGTGGATTCTGATTGAGAATTGAGAATTGAGAATTGAGAATTGAGAATTGAGAATTGAGAATCAGGCTGAGACTGCTTAAACTTGAAAACCCGAAAACCTCAAAACTCCAAAACTCCCCAATCAATGCGCATCAAACCAGCTTTCCCCAGTCCCGATATCCACTCCCAGGTGGATCTGATCCCGGTATTCTTCAGGTAATGCGTTCTCCATTTCTTTGCGTACCAGCCGGATTGCCTCATCCTTATAGCTTTTCTTGACCTCAAAGACCAATTCATCGTGCACCTGCAGAATCATCCGGATTTCGGGCTTGTCCCGGATCAAAACGTGGATGCTGATCATGGCACGTTTGATGATATCCGCAGCAGTACCCTGAATGGGCATATTGACTGCCACCCGCTCCGCTTCACTGCTGATGCCTTTATTTTTGCTGTGAATACCCGGGAGGGCGAGGAATCTGCCAAAGAGAGTGCTGGCCTGCTCATTCACCTGGGCTTTGGCTACGCAGTGCGCAGTGAATTCATGGATTGCGGGAAACTGAGCGAAGTAACGTTCAATCATGGCTTTGGCATCGGTTTGACTGATTCCCAGTTCACGCGCCAGCTTGCGTTGACCCATGCCATATAGGAGACCGAAATTGATGGTTTTGGCAGCCCGGCGCATATCGCTGTCCACATCCTTCAGATCAACATTGTGGATCATGGCGGCAGTTTGACGGTGAATATCGATGCCTTCCCGAAAAGCCTTTTGTAATACACGGTCTCCGCTCATCAGAGCCAGCAGGCGCAGCTCGATCTGAGAGTAATCCGCAGCCAGGATCAGATAATCCGGATCCCTGGCGATAAAGGCCTTGCGGATTTCGCGGCCGATCTTGCTGCGAATGGGGATGTTTTGCAAATTGGGATTGGTGGAGGAGAGCCGTCCGGTGGAGGCTACGCATTGATTGAAAGAGGAATGGATGCGGCCAGTGCTGGGATTTAGCAGCTTTGGTAATGCGCTCACATAGGTGCTTTCCAGTTTCATAAGCTGACGATAGTCGATGATCTTTTGCACAAAGTCATAGTCCTCCGCCAGTGCTTCTAACACGCTGTTATCGGTGGAATAGCCGCTCTTGGTCTTCTTTTTGGCAGGCAGATGCATTTCCTCAAACAGCAGTTTTGCCAGTTGCTGAGTGCTGTTGATATTGAACTCATATCCGGCCAGGGCATAGATCTCATCGGTAAGGCGTTTGAGCTCCAGATTCAAATGGTGAGAGATCTCACCCAGCATTTGAGTATCCAGGCTGACGCCATTTTCCTCCATCTGCATCAGAACTCTCAGGAGAGGGATTTCGATCCTGTAAAACACATCTCTGGCCATGCTGTTCTGGATCAGCGGCTGATACACATGATAGAGGCACCAGGTTGCCCAGGCATCTTCAGCAGCATAGAAACAGGCTTCGTCAACACTCACCAGATCAAAGCTGATCTGCTTCTTGCCAGTTCCAATCAGCTCGCTGATTGGCATCATCCGATAGTTCAATTCACGGGCTGCGCAGTCATCCAGAGAGAAGTTGTAAGCTCCTGCATCCAGGATGTAGGCAGCAATCATGGTATCGAAAATCTCGTTGGTGAGCTCCATCTGGTGGCGTTTGAAAACCATGAGGTCATATTTAAGATTGTGACCGATCAGCATTTTGCCAGAAATCGCAGTCTGAAGCTGGGCAAGGGTATCCTGCAGCGGGAGATTTTCCGCCAATTGGTGTCCCAAAGGCAGGTAGTAAGCACATTCTTGCTCAAAACACAAGGAAATGCCCACCAGATTGGCGTTAAGGGCATCCAGGGAATCGGTTTCACAATCAATGCTGATCAACCGCTGCCTGGAAAGAGACTCCAGCAGGTCTGGCAGGCTGGATTTGTTGATCAGGATCGCTTTAAACTGTGATGGAGTATCGGCCTTCGGGGCTTGCTTCTGCTCATCTTTGGGCTCCTGGACAAAGATGTCATCCTGATATTCGTCAGGCTCTGGATCTTTGGCTGCGGGATGTTTCAGTTCCGGATAGCGGGCTTCGATCCGGCGTTGCAGATTCACCAATTCATAGTCTTTCAAAATCTTCATGGCGGCTTGCAGATCAAGGGGATCAAATCGCAAGTGCTCTGCAGGAGGAAGCTCAATGTCCGCATCCCGGACAATGGTGGCCAGATGCTTGGAGAGAAAGGCATTATCCCTGGATTCTTCAAGCTTCGTGCGGTATTTGGGATTCACGGTATCGATGCTTTCATAGATAGCCTCCAGAGTAGGGAAGTCACCCAGCAGCGCTTCAGCCGCCTTGGGGCCAATGCCGCGAACTCCGGGAATGTTGTCCGAGCTATCGCCCACCAAAGCCAGGTAGTCGATAAACTGCTCTGCACGTACCTGATACCTGGCATAAACACCATCTTTATCCAAAGTGCTGTCCTTCATGGGATCATACAAAGTTACGCCATCCTCCAGCAATTGACAATAGTCCTTATCGCTGGTTACATATACGATCTCAAAGTCCTTCCGGAAGCGTTCACCCATGGTGCCCAGAGTATCATCGGCTTCATATCCGTCCTTGCCAATTTGGGGAACTTTGCAGAGCTTAAAAAACCTGATGATCGGGGCAATCTGATATTGCATATCCTCCGGCATGGGGGGGCGGTTGGCCTTGTAATCCGGATAATCATGATGTCGGAAGGTGGGAGCTTTGCGGTCAAAGGCGATGGCGATGTATTCTGCCTGCATCTTGTCTACCAGGGTCAGGAATGAATTCACTACTCCAAAGATTGCCGAGGTGTTTTCCCCTCTGCTGTTTATCAGGGGATTGCGGATAAAGGCAAAGTATGCGCGGTATAACAGGGCTGTTCCGTCGATCAAATAAAGCTTTGGTTTCATGACTCACCACCTTTGAACGTTTGATTAATGCATTTCCCAGGCTGCTGTTTGTGTCAAGAGCTTTCAGCCCAGAGCCTCAAACATTGGATTCGAACCCACAATCTCCTTGACAGATATACCAGCCTCAAATCTGATGCATCCTACCACATAAATTAAGGAGATATGATGTACGCCATCGTTGACATTAAAGGATTTCAGTTTAGGGCTGAAAAAAACGCAGTACTTCGCGTTCCCTTGCTGAATACGGCAGAGCCGGGTCAATCCCTCGAGTTTGACCGCGTACTCCTCATCCGCAGAGATGAAGAAGTATTGGTGGGCACTCCCGTAGTCGAAGGCGCCGCGATCGTAGCAGAGGTTATCGAACACGGTAAAGGTAAGAAAAAGGTGATCTATCATCACAAACGCCGCAAAGGCTATCGCGTGAAAAAGGGTTACCGTGAACAATACACTGACATCAAAGTTACCGATATTCGGGCTTAAGGAAGGTTACCAGAATGGCACATAAAAAAGGTGTTGGAAGCAGTCGTAACGGCCGGGATAGCAATCCCAAATATCGTGGCGTGAAAAAGTATGGCAGCGAGTTTGTGATCGCTGGCAATATCATTGTGCGTCAAAAGGGCACCAAATTCCATCCCGGCGAAAACGTTGGCATGGGCAGAGATTTCACCCTCTTCAGCAGAGTTGACGGACACGTGAAGTTTACCACCAAGAAAGAAGGCAGAAAATACGTTAGCGTAGAGCCTTTAAGCGAATAGTTAGATATTCAGATAAAGTTCAAAAAGCGGAGCCGGATCGGTTCCGCTTTTTTGCGTGCGGGAGAAATCGGGTGCGGGAGTTCTGCGGTGCCGGAGTGCGGGAGTTTTTAAGTTTTGAAGTTGACTGGCGTACGCAGCTTTATTCTCGAGTGCCCCCTCCTCTTTCTCTCTTTTTCTCTTTGTAATTAAAAGCCTATCTTTGCGTGCAGGAGTCATAGGGAGCCGGAGTGCGGGAGTTTTCAGGTTTTGAAGTTGACTGCCGTACGCAGCTTTATTCTCGATTGCCCCCCTCTTTATCTCTTTTTCTCTTTGTAATCATAAAACCTATGTGCAGCACTCACGCTTCAGCGTGGAAATAAATGCGCTTTCGGCATGAAAATTGTATGCTTAATGGCAAAAAAGACTCTGGAGTAGAAACCTAAAAATGAGATTTCGTTTACTCACCCTGTTCAGCTTGATTATCATAGCGGGAAGCCTGTTTGCGCATAACTATGAGCCAGTTCAGATTGGTTATGCCTGGGATTCCCGATTCACGGAGACTCCCGCTCCCAGCTCACCAGTGCGTCCGATTGCCGAGTTTGAGCCCGCATCACACGTATTGATCCGTTATCCGTTGGGGATTCCCACGTCATTGGTGGTGCAGCTTTCCAATACTGCCGATGTGATCTGTTTTGTCAATAGCAGTTCGACAGCGAGCTCTGCCAGCAACTCTTTCAACAGTGCGGGCGTCAATATGGAACGCGTAAGCTTCATGATTGCCGAAACTGATTCATATTGGACACGTGACTTTGGCCCCTGGTTCATCTATGATGGCAATGGCGATTATGCTGTGGTGGATTTCAGATACAACCGTCCGCGTCCCAATGACAATATGATCACTCAACTTTTTGCTCAGGAATATGATCTGACCTATTACGGCATGAGCCTGTATCAAACCGGGGGCAACTATATGACCGATGGTATCAATACTGCTGCTCAAACCGATATTGCCTATTCTGAAAACAGCAACAATCAGGCAAACGTGAACACCAGGATGCAGGATTATCTTGGCATTTCAAGCTACCATGTGCTGGATGACCCCAACAACACCTATATTGACCACATTGATTGCTGGGGCAAGTTTCTGGCTCCGGATAAAGTTCTGATCCGTAGTGTTCCCTCCAGTCATGCTCAATATGGTGAGATCGAAGCCACCGCAGCTTATTTTGCCGCTCAAAATTGTGCCTGGGGTTATCCATACAAAGTATATCGGGTAAATACACCATCAAATCAACCCTATACCAATTCTCTGATTCTGAACAAGAAGGTGTTTGTGCCTCAGATGGGAAGCGCTAATGATGCCGCAGCCTTGCAGGTCTATCGTGACGCTATGCCCGGTTATGAAGTGATAGGTGTTTCTGGATCTTACAACGCTCCCTGGGAGTCAACCGATGCCCTGCATTGCCGGACTCATGAAGTTCCCGATGCCGGGATGTTGCACATTGCCCACCAGCCCCTTTGGGGAATGCAAGCAGCGGGAGAGAGCTATGAAATCTCCGCAGATATCATCGCCCACAGCGGGGACGCTTTGTATGCCGATTCACTGTTCATCCGCTACCAGATTAACGGCGGAGACTGGCAATATCTGCCTCTGCTCAATACTACAGCCATGCACTATGCCAATAGCATCAGCACTGCCAGCGTGGGCGATACAATCCGCTATTACCTCTATGCGGCTGATCAAAGTGGCCGGCGTCGCAGTCATCCGGAGTTTGCCGAGCTTGATCCCCATATCTTTGTGATTGAGGGGGATGCCACTGCTCCTGTCCTGGAGCATAATCCCATCACCAGCATCAGCAATGCAGAAACCACCTTTATCCTGATTGCCAATGATCCTTCTGGCATCACCGATGTGGAGTTCAGCTACCGGATTGATGGTGGTGAGATCATCACTTTGCCCATGCTGGATGCCGGGAACAATATGTATCTATTGCTGCTCAGTCCGGATTTCCCTGCCAATGCCAGCATTTTTGAATACCGCATATCAGCAGAAGACAGCTTTGGCAATATCGCCAACCTGCCCTCAGCTGAGCAGTGGTACAGCGTCAGCATCCTGCCCACAGCCAATGCGGATCTGATCCTTCCATCAATTCCCGCTCTCAGGATCTATCCCAATCCTGCCCGCTCGCAGGATGCCATTCACATTGCCTTCACGGGAAGCAAGAGCAGCCCTGTGCAAATCCAGATCTTCAACCTCCGGGGACAGCTCGTCTTCGAAGAGACAATTCCATCTTTGCAACAACCCGAGCTAATCTGGTCGGCTGTTGAAAATAATGGACAAAAGCTGGGTTCAGGCATCTATTTTGTCCGTGCAAGCAATGGTCAGGAAGTGTCTAACCACAAGTTAATTATAACTAAATGAGGCTGTGTTGAATATATTCAACAGGGCTTTGGATAGAAATCAGCAATTTGTTCTTGACAGAATATCTGGAGTCTGTATCTATGTATTCAGCCTACAGACCCTACATAGAATGCCCTCCGAGCAGTGGGGATGCCGCCCGGCATTCCCCACTGTATTTTTTTGCCCGGAAGATGTCATTATCACTCATAGGAGATAGTATGTTACGCAATGCCGCCCTTTTCCTTTGTTTGTTATTCGTTGCTCAATTGTTTTCTCTGGAGCGTGCCTTAGTCCGGATTCCCAATGCAAACCGTGCGTTACTGGAACAATTCCAGCTTGAAGACGCCGATATTGCAGCTTTCAAGGATGGAGAATATCTTGATCTGGTTTATCCCGTATCGGACTTACCCCTTTTGCAGCAGGAGCATCCCGCACTGATAATCCGAAGCACCGAAGCGATGATGAAGGCCAATCTTGGCAGTCGAGACATTCCTGGCTATCGTACATATCAGGAGATGCTGGACGATATTTACCAGCTTGAGGCCTTGAATCCCTCCCTGGTGCAGATTGAAGTGATTGGCTCTGGCTGGGGCAAGCAGTATTCTCAAGCCGGGCTGCCCGCCTATCAGGGATTTGAGCACGATATCCATGCCATCAAACTTAGTGCAAACGTAAGCGTTGAAGAGGATGAGCCTGCTTTTTACTTCATCGGAGCTCATCATGCCCGCGAACCCATCTCCATGGAAGTATGTATTGCGATTCTTGA
Source organism: Candidatus Cloacimonadota bacterium (assembly GCA_023230025.1). Lineage (GTDB taxonomy): Bacteria > Cloacimonadota > Cloacimonadia > Cloacimonadales > Cloacimonadaceae > UBA5456. Next base: position 8,656 of record JALNYD010000040.1, read on the forward strand.
GCATCTTGTTGATGGCTATGGCATTGATCCTCAGATCACCTCCATCCTGGATAGCAGCCAAATCTGGTTTGTGCCTCTGATGAATCCTGATGGCCGAAAGATTGTTCTGGATCAGACCGATGTCTGGTGGCGCAAGAACGTTTTGGATAATAACGAGAATGGCATCATAGATATTGCTAACTATGGCTATGGCATGGACGGTGTGGATATCAACCGTAATTACAGCCACATGTGGGGCAACATCAGTGCTTCTAATGATCCCTATTCGGTTACCTATCATGGAAGTGAGCCCTTTTCCGAGCCGGAAACATCTGCTTTGAAAACTCTTTTGGAATCCCGGCGTTTTCTGGCTGGGATCAGCTATCACACCTATGGAGAATGGGTGCTTTATCCCTATGGCTACGCCAGCAACCTGATCTCTCCTGATGCAGAGGAGCTTTCTCAATTGGCCACCAATATGGCAAATACAATTGGCGGAGTTACTGGTGGGTTCTATACAGCTTCTCCTTCCTATGGCTTGTATCCCGTGAGTGGTTCCTTTGATGATTGGTCTTATGGCACTCGGGGCACGTTTTCCTACACCATCGAAATGGCAGATCAATTTATCCCTCCAGCTTCACAGGTACCATTGATCATCCAAAACCACTTTATGGCGGCCAAAACCCTTTTAATGCGTAAAAACAACAAAACCCTTACCGGGCATATCACAGATGCTTCCTCGGGCAATCCAGTGCGAGCATTGATCTATGTGGAAGGGATAGACAACCACTATTTACCCCGGGCAGATTATCTCTCTGATTTGGAGTTTGGGGCATATTGGCGCTTTCTGCCGGTGGGAACTCATACCGTGCGAATCGTTTGTGAGGGCTATCTCCCGCAGAGCCACGAAATTGTGATTACCGGTTTGGGGCAGACTGTTCTGGATGTTGCCCTGGAACCGGCTACCACGGTTACTCAGATTATCCGCGTTGTTGATGACATCAGCAACCCTCTTAGCGGAGCCGGCATTCAACTCAATGACTTTGCTCCCATCCTTTGTGATGAAAATGGCGAGCTTATGCTATCAAACTTTCTGGCCGGTGAATACCGGGTGCGAATCAGTCACCCTGGTTATAGCAGCCTGGACACAAGGATTCTCCTCGACGGATCAAACAAACAGTTTCGGTTGACTGGGGATGCAGTCATCCTGGAAAACTTTGAATCTGGCAGCTTAAACTGGCAGTTGGATGATTGGGGGCTTACCAACAGCGAATCCGTCAGTGGAAGCTATAGCCTCAGCGATTCTCCAACCGGAAACTATCAAATTGATTTAAATGACGCAGCCACTCTGAACAGTGAGCTTGATCTCAGTGAAGCGCAGAGTTTCAATGTGAAGTTCATGGCCAAATGGGACATCAATCCCGATGGTGATCATGTAATCTTTGGATATTTCCCTCTGTATGGCACAGAACGCACGATTCACGTGTTTCAGGGAGCTCAGGATTGGACGGCCTTTGATTTTGATCTATCCTATCTCTGCGGATCGGTTGTGAAGTTGTTTTTCCGTATCAACAGCAATGAAAGCGGCAATGCAGATGGCATCTATATCGATGACTTTGCAGTGTATGCCTCATCCGAATACCTGCCCAATCATGATCTTGTGTGTCCGCCCCTGAACATCAGCTATGGCCCCAATCCTTTCCATAACTCAATCACGATTGACACCTCCAAAAATCAGCTTCAAAATCTTGATTTGGAGATTTATAACCTGCGCGGACAAAAAGTATTCAGCAAGAAAAGCTTGACCGCTGACGCTACATCTTTTACTTGGGATGGCAGAGACCTGAGTGGCAATGAACTTGCCTCCGGTATCTATTTCCTGCGCTTGCAGAGCCCTGAGGGCAGCATTACCAGCAGGAAGATCTTGAAACTAAAGTAAAAGGACATGCAGATTTGGAAAACATCATACTGGAGAACCTGAGCAAGGATTTCGGCGCTTTTCTGGCCGTTGACAAGGTGAATCTGGAAATCAAGAGTGGAGAGTTATTCTCCTTTTTGGGGCCCAGCGGTTGCGGAAAAACCACCCTTTTGCGCATGATTGCCGGCTTTGAAATCCCCAGCCAGGGAAAGATCAGCATCGGTAACAGTGAAATCACCGACCTGCCACCCTACAAAAGGGAAGTAAACACCATTTTCCAGAACTATTCGCTTTTTCCCCATATGACTGTTTTTGACAATGTCGCCTTTGGTTTGCGCATCAAGAAACGCCCCAAGGATGAGATTCGGCAGCGGGTTCATGAAATGCTGACCCTGGTCAAAATGGAAGATCAGGCTTTGAAATATCCGGATCAGATCTCCGGGGGGCAAAAACAGCGGATTGCCATTGCCCGCGCCTTGATCAACAAACCCCAGGTTTTGCTTTTGGATGAACCTCTGGCTGCTCTTGACCTCAAGTTGCGGCAGCACATGCTGATCGAGCTGATGAACATCCACGATGCCGTGGGTATAACCTTCATCTATGTCACTCACGATCAAAGCGAAGCTATGAGCATCTCGGACACCATGGCGGTGATGAACCAGGGCAAGATCGTGCAAAGCGGCCCTCCTGATGATATCTACGAACGGCCTGCCAGTATTTTCAGTGCCTATTTCATCGGTGAAACAAACCTCATCACTGGAGAAGTTACTGCGGTGCATGAGGATTACATCGAGCTCAGCTGTCCCGATGGCAGCGGCAAGAACTTAGAGATCGATTCTTCCTTCCATGTGGCTCCTGCCCCGGGGCGTCAGATCACGCTTTCCTTGCGGCCGGAAAAGATCGCTATTTCACGCAATAAACCTCGTGCCATGGATGATATCAATATGCTCAAGGGCGTTATTGAAGACATCCTCTATCTGGGTACGCACACTCAATATATCGTACGCGTAGGTAAACTGAAGTTTCGGGTATTCTCTCAGCATAAACGAGTTTATTTTGATGATAAAGCGCTGGATTGGGAGGAATCAGTCTGGCTGTTCTGGCATGATACCGATACCTGGCTGATCGAGGAGATTCCCTCGGAGAGTATGTTCATTGATGATCCGGAAGGAGCTTCCGGTCTGCAGCGTTATGTGAAACGGGGTAAGATTTGAACCGAAATGTTCACCAGGTCAAAGCTGAGCGCAGACGCAATCTCAGCTCCTGGTTGCTTAGCCTGCCCACAATGCTGTGGCTGACGGCATTTTTCCTGGTGCCATATCTGATCGTGGTGATTTATAGCTTTCTCTCCCCGGATATTTATGATGTGCGCTTTGAAGTATCTCTGGATGCCTACCGGCAGATCTTTGCCGGAAACTATCTGAGGCCCTTTCTGCTATCTTTCAAGCTGGCGATCTATACCACCCTGATCTGCATATTGCTGGGTTTCCCTGTGGCCTATTACATTGCGCGGGCTAAGGAAAAACTGCGTAATACTCTATTGATCTTCATCATCATCCCCTTCTGGACCAATCTGATCATCCGCATCTTTAGCTGGCGTATCTTTTTGGCCTACAATGGGGTGTTGAACGATTTGCTGATCAGTGCCGGATTGATTTCTACACCTTTGGAGATCATGCGCACCGATCTGGCGGTGATCCTGGTAATGGTCTATGTATATTTGCCATACATGATTCTTCCTTTATACAGCACTTTGGAGAAACTGGATTTCACTCTCTTGAATGCTGCAATGGATTTGGGCGCTAATGAAGTAAAGGCCTTCTTTAGCATTACCTTGCCCCTGGCTGTGGAAGGCATCTTTGCCGGCACCCTGCTGGTCTTCATCCCCTCTCTGGGTGCATATTTGATCCCTCAATTGGTTGGCAATCAACGTTCCCTCTATGTGGGGCAGGTTATTACCTATAAAATCAAGAATATCCCTCGCAACTGGCCGATGGCTTCCGCACTCTCGCTCACTCTTTTGCTTCTGGTGGCAGTAATGCTGCTGATCATGTATTACCTCTTCCGTAAACACAAGGCACGCCGGTTGCAATCATGAAACGCTTCTCTGCTCCCAGATTTTTCCGCGGGATGAATCTCACAGCATTCACAATGGTAATGATCTTCCTGTATATACCCATCCTGATTCTGATCATCTTCAGCTTCAATGATGCCAAGATCATCACCGGCTGGAAGGGCTTCACCACCAAGTATTACGTGCAGCTCTTTAACAATCAAAATATCAAAGATGCTTTTTGGAACACCATGTTGATCGCCGGACTCTCCACCCTGATTTCCACAACTTTGGGCATACTGACGGCTTTGGGCCTGGAATACAAGAAGTTCAGCGGACGCAAGATCATGCAGGGATTGATCTATGTGCCGCTGGTGATTCCGGATATCCTGATGGGTGTTTCTCTGGCGCTGCTCTTCAATTTCACCCGCGTTACCACAGGTATGTTCACCGTGCTGATTGCCCACGTCACCTTTTGTATTTCTTACACCGTGATCGTGATACAATCCCGCCTGGAAGGTTTTGATTACTCTCTGGTGGAAGCAGCGCAGGATTTGGGCGCTAAACCTTCGTACATCTTCTGGAAGATCAAGTTTCCTCTGATGATGCCAGGCATTATCGCTGCGGGATTGCTGGCTTTCACGCTGTCCATTGATGATTTTATCATCACCTTCTTCACCTCCGGGCGTGGCTTTGACACCTTGCCCATCTATGTGGAAGGCACCATCCGCCGGGGAACCATTACCACCATCAATTCCCTCTCTACCCTGATGATCGCCTTCACCCTCTTCCTGGTCGTGATCACCAAACGTGTGCGGAAAATCATGATCTCTGCCTTGTAAAGATTCTGCTGAATCACGGATTTCAGTCGATTCGTATTGCCTCCCTCCCGGGTTCACGCTATGTTCAGCACTACATCACCCCATAATACCCCCGTGGCATGCGGAGATTATGGGGTGATATAGTGCTGAAATAGGGGTGAAGCATCGGGTGTGGAAGCGTCATCCTGACGCTTTTCCCGACGATAGGATTCGACACGTCCCGTGTCGAAACGGAACGAAGTTCCGTAGAAAAGTAAGCAGCTTCGCTGCTTTTGCAGACGAGACGTCTGCAATCCTAAGGGACGCCGGGATAGGATTCGACACGTCTCGTGTCGAACGAGGCCGAAGGCCGAGAAGAATAAGCAGCTTCGCTGCTTTGCAGACGAGACGTCTGCAATCCTATGGGTCCCCGGCAACCTATAACCCCTATGTCAGGACTCAATATCATGTAGATCATGTAGATCATGTAGATCATGGGGATCAGAGTTCTATCATTATCCGTCCAAATCCGTGTAATCCGCGTGAGAAAAGGCGCTACAGCGAGCGCCGGTACTTCAAAACCCTAAAACCTTGTGAGAAACAAGATTCAGGATGAAGCTTCCACCTTGTCCCTTCCTGATTATTCCTGAATGTGGAGCAAATATTGCATAGGTAGTGTCTC
>JALNYD010000334.1 GCA_023230025.1 Candidatus Cloacimonadota bacterium
GATCCCGTAGATTGCCACGGTAAGGCCAAAAGCGTGCGTAGCAATGATGGCTGCCTGCAAGCGGATGGTCTTATCCATTTCGTCCATCGCCTGAAACCGCGAACCACTTCGTTTTCTCAAAATCCATATACTGGAGATAAACAGGGCAAAAAGCAGCAAAACGGATTCGGCCGCAATCCCTTTGAATACCAGAGGAAGAATCAACAGCACGATGAAATAGCAAATGCTGCATATCAGAGTATAGATGGCTTCTTTTTGTTGTGCTAACATGAGTACTCCTATGGGCACTAGTTATAAGCTGAGATCATAGTATAGCTTACTTGACACAATGTATGATGCACCTTACATCTTGTCAAGTGCTTTTTACCAGACATTCCTCCATTTATCTGACCCGGCATGATTCTGATCTGCCATCAATCGGGATATATCATTCTCTGACCATGCGGACTCCATGCGAATGAGTCATACGATACATCCGGATGGAGTCTGCGCGGGACTCGGATGGGGATCGAGGCTTACTTGATATAGACCAGCTTACGGTTTACAGATTGTTTTCCGCTTTGCAGCCTGGCTATATAGCAGCCGCTGGATACTGTTTGGCCATTGTCATCGCTGCCGTCCCAGTTCAATTCGTGGATTCCGGCTTGTTTACCGTCTGACCACAGGGTTTTCACCTTTTGTCCTTTCAGGTTGTAAATGCTCAGCTTTACAGGTGCGGGATTCTTCAGTGAAAAAGCCAGCTTTGCCATGCTCCGGGCTGGATTGGGATAGCAGGATAGTTGCAGGCTGGCGGGAACCAGCACTTCATCTTCGTTGCCAACTGTAGGGTCTTGCAGTAAAAGGCTCATGGAAGCAGCTCCAAGCATGCCTCTGGCCAGGGCATCGGTCCAGGGACGGCCGGGTTCTGTCAGCCAGGTATACCCACAGATGGAGTTTTCGTCGAACCGGATGTTTTGATATTCATAGCAATCCAGGATAAAGGCGATTTGCCCGGATATTCTGGTGCTGTCGGCCACTTCGTAAGTGAAATCCTGTTCATAATCCTGATTATATATATCGCCAAGTTCGATCAGAGTTTGCTCTGTAATCGCACCATTGACCATACGATTGATCCTGGCTCTGAACTTTCCCGGAATCTCAGGCAGACCCCATGGATCTGGAACTGCGTTGAAGCGGATGGCTTTCAACCTGTATTCATGCAAGCCCAGATCGAATTCTACAGCAACCTTGATCGGAACCGCTCCCCGGCCAAATTCGCTCCACACCGGATCAGTTGTTTGCCAGCTAAACCAGTTTTCCTGTGCAGGATCGATCAGAGTAACCAGAATATCCCGGCTGGTCTGCAAACCATTGGCAGCATAAGCCACCACAGAGATCACCTGTGCGCCCAAGGGCAGTCCGGAGGCATCGATAACCGCTGAATATGGTTCAGCCGTTAGCGTGGAAACCGGAGTGCCATTAACCCAGATTTCCACCTGGTTCAATGTGCTATTGGGAGCGCTAACCACAGATGAAACTTCGATGGTGGAATTAGCCAGAATCGAACCGCTGGCAGGGCTGACGGCACTGATCACGGGAGGCAGGGGATCGGTGCTGGGGGACAGGCTAAAGCTGATTGTATCGCCGGCGTAGCCAATGCTATTGATGTTTATCTCAAAGGTCTCGCCGTAGCTGAGAAATGAGTGCGGATTGGTGTGGGCATTGAATTCCGTACGATGAACATCAGCGCTGAAGGCAGCCTCGAAGATCTGCCCATTTACAGTGTTGCTGCCATTGGGACGGTAGATGTAAACTTCATCTGGAGGGCCGTCAGCGTTCCCATCGTAGTAGGAATATATGCGATAGATCAGCAGTCCCGAGCCAGGAAGCCCAGCTTCAAAGATATCGCTGCCGCGTTTGCGGTATTCCAGCACCAGAAACTGGTTGTTATTGCCGGGAATGGCAACTTTATAAACATTATTGGTGGGGCTGCTTACGGGACTCAACGTGTAGGTATTACCAGGAGTAGCCAAAGGCAGGCTGGTCAGCCAACCGCCATATTTGTATTTCATATACATGCCCATATGCCCTTCGCCGCTTTCCATGATGTCCCAACAACCGGCGGGGGTCACTCCGTTGAAGTCGTAATGATAGAGGTCAGGGGCGCCAACACTGTGGAACATCTCGTGGCACAAAGTGGTCACGCTATTCTGGTTTTCTGGTTGAAAGGTGAAATCCCACACCATTTTACCGTTGATATCTGCATCGGTGACATAAAGAGACCAGCGGTGCGCCCACAGCAAATCTGACCAGGCAGTGTGAGGTCCGCGGATGATGAAACAGACGTTATCAACGTAATTGTCATTGTCGGCGTCTATGTTCAGAGTATTGGGAACCTGTGGCGCTATGCTGCTTATGGCTTCAGCCAGCATGGTTTGCTCGCGAATGGCACGTTCATCATGGTCTAAATATCCATCTGGATTGGTTACAGCGTTGAAAGGCATGAAATAGCTGCGCGGATGGCTGTCCTGAAAGGAGAGGTTGATCTCCGGTGCGCAGCTTGGATAGTGATGAGTTTCATAGTTGAGTTGATCATAACTGACTTTATGGAAATAAGTTTTTAAGCTGTTAGTGCTGTCGCCCACGGCATTGAAGCGGGCATCATAGAAAGATCGGGGCAGTTCAAACTCGCTTTGATCGGCAAAGCGGATAAATATGTTCAGGTTGTTTACTGTACCGGTATTGGGGCCTTTTTCGTTGCGTTTCTCCGGAGCTTTCATAAGGGCTTTTTTAGCGTCATAAGCGGCCTTGGAGATGTTAATCCGTTTCGGAATCCCCAGACTGGCGGGGTCGAGCGAACCAACCCGATGGACGGAGGGAACCGGTTCACCTCCGCTGAGTATAGCGTAGTAATAAAAACCGTCGGTGGGGCTTTGTATGATGGTGTAGCCATTCGCGTCGTGCAGATAGTTAGCATATTCGTCGCCGCTGGCAAATAGACTCAGCAGGCTGCCGTCAGGTTGGCTAACCTGTGAGGGAATATCTTCCAGATAAGCCGCAAACATGGCCAATGGAAGCGCTAATAGAACAATAATCAGAACTTGTTTCATCTTTATCCTCCCCTG
>JALNYD010000335.1 GCA_023230025.1 Candidatus Cloacimonadota bacterium
TATCACCTTCATATCGTTGACAGAGTCGGTGGGGGAGACAGCTTTGGAGCAGGCTTGATCTATGCCAGCCTCAAGGGCCTTGATCCTCAGTCCTCGATCAACTTCGCCGTTGCAGCTTCAGCCTTGAAGCACAGCATTGAGCATGATTTCAACCTGGCAAGCGCCAGCGAGGTTCAGAGCCTTGCAAATGGCAATGCATCAGGCCGTGTGCAGAGGTGATCTGCAGCTATCTTGGGTAACTCAGGCTAAGGGCCTGATGGAGGTTATATGAAAAAACCAATGTTCACAACTTAGGAAAATCTGAGGTTTGAGGAGCCCATTAAATTATATTTAATTTTATTTATTGTAATAAGTTAAGACTCTTTTTGCCATTTGTTATATAATAACAATATCATTATTATATAACTGAGGCCGCTCATGAACATATTTTCCCGCGCATGGTTCCATCGTCTTAACGCTGCCTTCTCAAACCCGAACCTTCTCACTGAGGCAAGAATGGAAGCCTTCCCCAGGGCTTTCACCCGTGAGCGCAAGTTGAACTTCAGACGTACAATCCTTACAATACTTGATGTCGGGCGTGAGTCCTCCAGCTTGAAGCAACACAGGCTGTCCGAATATTTCAGCAAGCCAGGGGAAGAGATGGAAGTGACGCAGCAAGCCTTCAGCAAGGCAAGGAACCAGATTTCCGAGTATCCGCTCAGAACTCTCTTCGAACAGCAGATCCAGGACGAGTATCAGGGTTTGATGGGAAGGCTTCCCGCACGCAGCGATGACGGATGGACCTATCTTGCTGTCGACGGGACCAAGATAGCCCTTCCCAACCTTCCCGAGCTGAGGGAGAAGTATTTCTGCATCGGTGCGAACGCCTCTTCCCCCACCGCCCTGGTCTCCTGCCTGTACGACATCAGCAACAACCGCCTGATAGATGCGGCCTTCTCATCCGAATACAATGAACGGTCCTGTGCGGTCTCCCATATGAAACGGTATGAGAAGTTGCGCCCAGGGGACAGGAAAAGCATGTTCACCTTCGACAGGGGGTATCCCTCCATCGCTCTCATACAGGAATTCGAGAAGGTGGGGATGACATACCTCATGCGCTGCAGGACCAAGTTCAACCGTGAGATTGATGCTCTTCCCCTTGGATGTGATACAACAGTCACCAGTGAGGGACCGGTCATCCGGGTCATAAAGTTCGAGCTCAGCTCAGGCCAGGTTGAGACTCTGATTACCAATGACACAGAGCATAAGACTGAGGATTTCAAACAGCTGTACTTCATGAGGTGGGGCATCGAAGGCTCCTACCTGCTCCTAAAAAGCCGATTCCAGCTGGAAAACTTCACCGGGAAAACAGAGAACACCCTCAAGCAGGACTTCTGGGCGACCATACTCGCCTCCACCATGCTCATGGTCCTTGAAGAGGACGTGGACGAGCAGATCAGCAAGGAGAGGGAAGACAAAGGCAACAAGTATGAGTATCAGGTCAACCGGAATATATTCGTCGGCATCATGCGTGACGACCTCATCTATGCGCTTACAGCAAAAACTCCAAAGACCCTGACATTGCGGATGAATAAGATCATCCAGAGGGCGGAAAAGTTTGTCTGCCCCATAAAACCAGGCCGGACAGTATCAAGGGTAGAAAACAAGCGAAAGACCAAATTCCATCATAATCTCAAGTCAAATTGTTAAGATTTTGGGAGAGTTGGGCTTAAGTTGTGAACATTGTGAAAAAACTATTGACAATCGCTCTGATAGCCATGTTGGCATTCAGTGCATTTGCGAACGGAACGACTGAAGTTGCAACAGCGGCCGCTCCCGATTTCTCACAGATGACTGTTCAGTGCATCGTTCCTTATTCAGCAGGCGGCGGCACAGACCAGGTCATGCGCGGACTGGCTGATGCAGCAGCATCGTCATTCAAGAACATCTCCGTGGTAAACGTCACCGGAGCCGGCGGAGCAACAGGAATGCTTCAGGGCGCCAACTCCAAGCCCGATGGATCTGTCATCACTATGACAACAGTTGAGCTTGTGACCCTAGAGGCAATGGGAAACAACGCTGGACTCACATACTCCATGTTCAAGCCCATCATGCTCCTGAACTCTGCTTGCTCTGCAATCACTGTGAAGGCAGATGACACACGCTTCAACACATTCCAGGATTTCATCGAGTACGCAAAGAAGAACCAGATTCTCATGGGCAACTCCGGAATCGGAGCCATCTGGCACCTTGCAGCTGCTGGACTGGGAAAGTCAACTGGCGCTAACTTCAAGCACGTTGGCTACAACGGAGCTGCTCCTGCTATCACGGACCTGCTTGGCGGACACATTGACGCTGTTGCAGTATCCTATGCCGAAGTCTCTGCCTTCGTTGAGTCTGGAGACCTCAAGGTCCTGGCAGTTCTTGCCGACAACAGGCTTGAGTCCATTCCAAATGTTCCGACAGCAAAGGAATGTGGATATGACGTAGTGCTTGGAACATGGAGAGGAATCGCTGTTCCTGCCTCCACTCCACAGGCTATCGTTGATGAGCTCTACAGAATATTCTCCACAGCAGCTGCTTCCGATGCTTTCAAGACATTCATGGCCAACACCAAGAACGTCATTGAGATCATGGACGGAGCTTCCTACTATGAGAAGATGAAGAACGAGCTGGTTCTCTATACTGCACTGATAAAGGAGCTGGGACTGGCTGTAAAGTAGGCCCTGCACTCATTTTGAGGGTCCCTGGCTTGCCAGGGGCCTTTTTCGTTCGAAAGAAATAAGCAATGCGGCCAGCTATGGCCACATCGCTTATTTCCTTCGGAGGTATGGACAATGAAGAAAGCTAACTTGATTGTCAGCGCTGTGATTGCATTACTTGGCATTGTAATCATAATCGTAAGCGCTGGCTATCCAACTGCAGAGGCGTATGGAACAGGCGCCCCAGGACCTGGGCTCTGGCCCATCTGCATATCTGTGATTCTCTTGCTGATGAGTGCATTGCTTGCAGCTAAGACGCTGGGAAAAGGATTCAAGGATACCCCTTTGAACCTTAAGACGGCAAATCATCTGAGAGTCTATCTTGCCATGACCATCCTGGTTATCTACTTGATCATCCTAAA
>JALNYD010000041.1 GCA_023230025.1 Candidatus Cloacimonadota bacterium
TCAAACAACGTAAAGGCATCGGCTGTAGCTCCGGCAAAACCAATGATTACTTTACCATCATAGATCCTGCGGATTTTCACCGCTTTGGCTTTGACCACTGTGTCTCCCAGGGTTACCTGTCCATCTCCTGAGATGGCGGTTCTGCCTTTGCGGTGAAAGCCCAGGATGGTGGTTCCGTGCATGCTTTGATCAGGCATTTTCTACCTCTTTCGATGGTTCAGGCTCAGCTTCTGGCTCTGGTTCTACAGGCTCTTCGGTGCTATGCTCAAAGCGCATTTCTTTGGCCCGGGCAAACTTCTGCTCCACAATATCCCGTTCCTGTGTGTCAAGATTTGCCAGAATCAAACTGAAGATATCTTCTGTGCCCAAGGTTTCCTTTTCCTGAAGTTCTATGGCCAGAATATCCAGCATGGCACGATGTTGTTCCAGAATAGCCTTGGCTCGATCATGTGCTTCAGAAACTATCGCACGAATCTCCGTATCGACCATGCGTGTGGTTTCATCGCTATAGCTATCCCTTGAAACCAGCTCCTTGCCAAGATATACTTCTCCCTGATCTTTGCCGATGGTCATGGGGCCGATCACCTCACTCATTCCCCAGGCGCAGACCATCTTTTTGGCTATATCAGTAGTGCGCTCAAGGTCATTACCTGCACCGGTTGTTAGCTCGGAAAAGACCACTTCTTCAGCAGCCCTGCCTCCCAGTAGAGTAACCAGGAATTGCTTCAAGTAGGATCGGGAGTAACCAGTCTTGTCGCTTTGTAGATAGTGGGTAGCGCCTCCGGTGAAGCCCCGGGGGATGATGCTAACTTTGTGTACTGGCTCCACCAACTCCTGAAAGATGCTGGTAAGCACATGGCCAATCTCATGATAAGCCGTTAGGCGTTTATCTTCTTCAGGGATTACCCGGCTCTTCTTTTCCTTACCCAAGGTGAGTTTATCCTTGGCTTCTTCAAAATCTACCATCTCGATCTGGCTCTTATTTCGGCTTGCTGCAATCAATGCTGATTCGTTTACCAAATTGGCAAGATCCGCTCCGCTGAAGCCTGGGGTACCTCGAGCTATCAGTTCCAGATGAACGTCCTCAGAGAGCGGAACTTTGGCGGCATGGACTTTGAGAATCTCGGTGCGTCCCTTGATATCGGGAAGATCCACCGTGACCTGACGGTCAAATCTACCAGGACGCAACAGGGCAGGATCCAGGATATCTGGTCGATTTGTAGCGGCAATAATAATCACTGCATCGTTGGGTTCAAATCCGTCCATCTCGACCAATAGTTGATTCAGGGTTTGTTCACGCTCATCATGACCTCCGCCAAGACCAGTTCCCCTGTGTCTGCCAACCGCATCGATCTCATCGATAAAGGTTATGCAAGGGGAGCTTTTCTTGGCCTGATCAAAAAGATCGCGAACTCTGGCTGCGCCCACGCCTACGAACATCTCAACAAAGTCGGATCCTGAAATAGAGAAAAATGGGACTCCGGCCTCTCCTGATACAGCTTTTGCCAATAGTGTCTTACCTGTTCCGGGACGTCCCACCAGGAGTACTCCCCGGGGTATGCGTCCCCCCAGCCTTTGAAACCGGTTGGGATCTTTCAAAAACTCTACGATCTCCTGCAATTCTTCTTTCGCTTCATCCACTCCAGCTACATCCTTGAAAGTAACCTTGGATTTGCTGGCTTCGTGAAGCCGGGCTTTACTTTTGCCAAAACTAAAGGCTTTGGAGTTTTGACTGGACATTCCCCGCATCAGAAACACGTAGAAGATGATCAGTACGATGAAGGGCAGGGCATATGATAACAATCCCGTCCATCCCGGGGGTTTGGTAGTAGTTACTTTTACTCCCCGAACCAACAAACTATCCACCAGGCGAGGATCTTCAAAAGGCAGAGTTGTGACGTACTTTTTATTCGCAAGGTCAGTGTAGATGATGTCGCGTTCTGTGAACTGGACTGAGGCCAGGCTGCCATTATTCATCCGGGATACAAAGTTGCTATAGCTCTCTTTGCTGACGCTATCTTTGCTGCTGCTATATGTGTGCCAGAATATAATTGCCAGCATGATTAAAATGAACACCATCGGCATCGGGATCAGCGATTTCTTCTTGCCGGGTATAACCTTGCCAGTTTTAGGATCTTTGATTGGTTCCTGAGGCCCTTTTCGTTTGATCAACCAAATTCGGATCAAGCCAATCACAGAGATCAAAATCACAGCATAAATAAACCATTGCAGCATTGAGCCAAAGCTCTGCATCAGTTCCGGCATCTGCTTGGGAACTGGGGGCAGAGTGTCGGCAGGGGCTTGTGCTGCCAAACCCATACTGATTGCAAGCAGGAACAGGGATAATACAAACTTCATGTATAGCACTCTTCCTTCAAGATACCAATATATGGCAGATTGCGATAACGTTCTCCATAGTCCAGACCATAGCCTACCACAAACTCATTGCCCACCTCAAAACCTACATACTCAAATGAGGTTTCGATCTTATGTGCCTCTGGTTTATCCAATAGAACGCAGGTACGCAAACTGGCGGGCTTGTGCTTCCAGATATAATCCTTGATATACTGCAGAGATAGTCCGCTATCCACGATATCTTCAACGATGATCACATCTCGCCCGGTGAGTTCAACATCAATATCCTTGCGGATTTTGACCACTCCACTGCTTGAAGTGCCGGCTCCATAGCTGGATATCGCCAGAAAATCTATCTCTACGGGAATCGTGATCGCACGCACCAGATCACTTAAAAAGATGAATCCACCTTTCAAAACACCAATAATCACCGGAACTTTGTCTTCGTAATCTGTATTGATGCTTTGCCCGATCTCGCGGATCCGGTTCTGAATGCGCCGCTCATCAAACAGCACGGCTGATATATCACAGTTCATCAAATTCATAAAGTCCTCTCTTTACTCTGCTGGCAGCTCTTTTGGGCTTTGTAGCAAGGGGCTCAGCGGAAATCATTAGAAAACGAGAGCTATGTTCATCCACCCTGATCCGGTTATCTATCCGGTATCCGCAAATCCAAATGAGCTTTTCCCCGTCTGCAAAAATGGGGATTAAATCCCTATCGTATTTGGGTACTTTTTCGTCAATAAAAAAGTCTTTGAGTTTCTTAAAATCCTTCATACCCAGCGGGATAAAGCGATCTCCATCCCGGCGCGAACGCACACTGATACTACCGGTCAACTTGTCCGCATCAATGACTGCATGATAGCGATCCAGGCTCTGATAATCATCCGGCAGAATCTTCAAATATTTGAAACTGAACCTATAATCCATATGGACTGCCCGGGAACGCTCCGCCTCAAGCTGAAGTTCTTCTGAGGGGTTGCTTTGAACGTCCTGTTCATTGTTACTAAAGATAAGCTCCTGATACTGCTTTTTTACATATACTCCCCGCGGCAGGCTGATGTATTTGCTGCCTTCAGCCAACATTATTGCTTGTATCTCCTTAATGTGCGTGGATAGAAAATCCAGTTCTACATTTGTAATTGCCTGATAGGCATAGCGCAGGATATAATACTGCTCAATGCTGGCAGCCTTAAAGATATCCGGTAAACTAAGAATCACTCTGTCCCGAGCCTGTTCAAGACAAATCTTTCTGAACTTCCGGGTCACTTTGTCTCGGATATATACTTCGGCTTCCCCGATAATACGGGCTTCTTCCACCAGCTTATCTTTGAATTGAGGGTTAAACTCTTTTTGAATCATGGGGATAAGCTCATTGCGCAGACGGTTGCGGGTGAAGCGGTTTTCAAAGTTACTTTGGTCCTCACGCCACCTGATGTTCAATTTTTGCAGCATTTCCCTTAGCTCTTCTGGACTGAAGATCAATAGTGGATGACACACCTTGTCCTGAAAGGCTTTGATCCCTGCCAGGCCGGTCAAGCCTGCTCCCCGGATCAGATTCATCAGCATTGTTTCGGCTTGATCCCATTTATGGTGTGCCAATACGATCTTCTTGAAGCGATAGTTGTTCAGGACATTATGGAAAATCTCAAAGCGAGCGCTGCGAGCCCGATTCTCCAGATCTGCCCCGGGATCAAGCTGCAACTTGCGTATAATCAATGGAACATTGAGCTTGATGCAAAGCTCTCTTACCGCTTTTTCGTCCGCATCACTGGCTTCTCCTCGTAATTGGTGATTGATGTGCACAGCCAAAAGCGAAAGATTGTAATTGTAGCGTAACCGCGTGATCAGATACAAAAGGGCAGTGGAATCACTTCCTCCGGATACCCCCAGGATTAGTTTGTCTCCGCTTACAATTAAGTTTTGCTTTTGGATATGCTCTTCGAGCCGGGCCAGAATTTCTGAGCTTGGGTTCATCATACTCCGCCATTTTAACAGTTTAACCAAGTATGATAAACTGCATAGCGGTGTCAACTGGATTTTTTGCTATCTACAGATATAGATCTCGGTTTTCCTCTATCGGGGCAGGACAATCTGTTTGTTGATAAGCTGTTCAATCCTTTGTAGTCCAGAGCTCTGGGAGGGAATCCACATCCCATGCTGATAGGCAGAGATCAACCAGACCAAGCCACCATTGGTGTATCTAAAGTTGTTGGCTTGCAACGTGAATGTCACACTGTCCATCAACTCCAGATCACTCCAGGATGCTCTTTCCAGAGTGTACATTCTGTGATTGGGCATTAACTCTCTGTGGATTTTTATGACATCACTCAATGAAGTTTCATTGAAAGTATAGTCGATCCACTGCATCCTGGGATTGTTCTTCAGAAACCAGTTCAAGGTATAATCTTCCTGGTGATCAAATGACCAGGTTCCAAGAATGTATCTTGAAGGCATTGCCAGACTACCAGTAATGGTCTTGTTGTCAAACTCAAGGCTATAGCTGATCTCTTCATCATAAGCAGGCCACACAGAATGGAAACTGTACTGATAATAATCAGTAACTTCATTTTGGTTCGCAAAATCAACGCTGCAGGGCTGGCCATTTATTTCCAGGGAGATCAGGTTATGTTTGCTTATCAGGCTCAAATTGCCATACTCTGCATATTCACTTTCATAGCGCTCTACAATCAGATAAAAGTCTTCTTCGGGCTCATTGATCATATCAACGACTGATGGCAGACTCTTGCTTTGCCCATTTTCACAAGAGCTTAGCACCAGAATGCATAGCGCCAGCACGATTAGTAATCTTAATGTGCTCATGATACTCCTTGCATGTTGCAGTAAAGATCAATTGCTCCCCATCCTCTTCTCTTGCCTTCGCCTTATCTTTGGCTCTGGTATGCTTCAAGATCATCCCATGCAAGGGGCGATCATGGGCTAATCCTTAGCCAAAGCTGAGCTGAACCAATGAGGAGGAAGCGTAAAAGCCTCTGCATCTTTAGGATTCGCCAGAAACTCCCTGCAAAGATATGGAGAGTAGTGAATATCAGTTCTGATCATGTCCTAATGGTGTTAATCCGGTAAGGATATCCTGTTATTAATCAAATCCATGATGCGCTCTCTATGCCTCTGTTCGGATTTATCCCAATTCCATACATAGTGTTCGCCTGATGATAAAAGCCAAACCACGCCACCTTGGATATGGGCATAGTTACCGGCAAGCATTTCCACACTCTCAAGCTCGGTGGTTCCCATGTGATCCCACAAGCTTTTGGAAAAAGTATAGCTCCGTTTGCCAGCGTTGATTTCCTTTTCGTAATAAAAACCGTCTCCGTTTGTGGTCTCCAGTTCCAGGCGAATGGATTGGATTTTGGGATTTGTGCCCAAACTCCAGGTGAAAGTATAATCCTGATTGGGATCAAATTCAGCAAGCTCACTGGAATATTCGGCAGGGACTAACAGGGAATCGGCAATGGTCTGGTTCTCGAGTATTATCTGATAGCTCAAATACTCATCATAATCTCCGATTACGTCCTCTTCCAGGGCATAAGTATCAAAGTCGTAGAGGTAGGCTCCGGATGAGTCCAGATAGTTAAAATACCGAATGGGGATTTCGGTCTCATTCAGTTTCAAGGAAAGCAATTTGGATTTGCTAACCACAGTCACATACATATCCAGGGGTGATCTGTCGAGATCCTTGCTGTATTCAACTATCAAGTAGAAATCTTCCTTGGGCTCAACATATGTTTCGAGTATATTGGGTATGTGTTCCGCATCGCGCTTGTCACATGATACAATGCCAAACAGAGTAAGCAGCAGGCTCAAAAATAGTATGGTTCTTTTCATGATTCCTCCTAACTTATTTGAGGGGTTGGATTTGTCCGGATAACAGCAGGTCAGCAAATCTTGGTCGGTTGGCTTGCTTCCCTTTCCAATCTCCAAACTCGTCTTCAAAAGTAGATGAAATCAAGACCAAGCCTCCATCCTTGTATTCATAGTTGTAGGAAACAAGGGAAACATCACCCCCGGTCACCTCTTCAAACTGGTTCCAGGTTGCTTCGCTTAAGGTTAAACTTCGATGTGCAGGCTTGAGTTTCGGGCTAAAATGGATATAGTTATTGTCAGCAGTGCGAAAAGAAACGGAAGCATGCTGCTCTTGGGGGTTATGGTTCAACACCCAGGATAGACTCAAATCCTGCTCGCTGTCAAAGGGGGGAAGATCGCAGAAATACTCAGATGGCACCCTGAGGCTTCCAGTAACCGTTTTATCCATAAAGAAAAGGCTATAGTCCAAATCCTGATCATAGTCTCCAATCGTACCTCCCCAATCAAAGCTGTAGCTATTGTATTTAAGACTGGCATTGTAAGAAACATAATCGGGCATGAGCGTTACCTGACCCAGGGAAAGGGAGTGGAGCTCGCTTTTGCTCATAACATTCAAATACACCCCCATGCTATCCCACGATAAGTCCTTATAAAACTCAATCATAAGATAGAAATCTTCGGTGGGATGAAAATACGGATCGTATATCGAGAAAATGCCTTCATCATTGTCATTATCACAAGAGGTGATGCAAATAAGGCATAAGGCCACAGCCAATAATACAAGAACTCTTCTCATGATTCCTCCTTGAATCACTTTATCACAGTTGAGCTTGATCCATGATACTGGGGTTGCTGGGAAAGACTTTATACTCTACGGAGCTAAGAAGAACCAAGCGCAAATATTGTCAAGAACTTTGAGGAAATCTTTGCCATCGGAACTTGAGAAGCAGTATGGTTTGGAGTTTAGCTGATAGAAAAATGCCAGTCATGAATAGGTCAGACATGCCCTGATATCACCAATTTGAAGTAAAGAGTCAAGGTTTGTGATCAAGAGAGGGAACATCGGGAGTTTTATCTGTCTCTGAACAAACGAGGAAATGCTGGCTCAGAAAGTACTTGACAAAACTTCGGAACTATTTAGTGTCGATAGCGTCAGGTGGAATATCTATATTTTCCTACAGGACAAGGGAGAAAGACATTGCTGTTACAGAAGTATTTTGAATCCAGAATGCAGATGATCGAAGATGGTTTGGCGCAAGCGCTTGAGTTTGATAAACGTCATGCTGTCACTCTCAAAGAAGCCATGCGCAAGGCTGTGATCCCTGGGGGTAAAAGGTGGCGTCCATTGCTTCTGATATCCATATATGAGATGCTTACCGGGTTGAAGAAGAACAACAAGCAACTTCCCGATGCAATTCACGCTGCATGTGCAGTGGAATTGATCCACAATGCAGCCATGATCCACGAAGATATGCCCAGCGTGATGAATCACAAGGAGCGCAGGGGATTGCCAGCAACTCATCAGGAATATGGCAATGTTGTCGCAATCCTGGCGGCAGATGCCCTGTATTCACTTGCTTTTGAGCAATTGGGGCAGATCAAAGATGCCAAGAAAGGTGCAGAGGCAATCCGCAGCCTGGCGATAAACACCAAGAGTTATGGCTTGATTGGTGGTCAGGCGATTGATTTGGCAAACAAGCGCAAAGTGATGAAGATAAATACACTGCGTTATATAGATATGAAGAAGGTTGGTTCGCTGTTGCAGGCTTGTGCCGATTTGGCTTGTATTCTGGCTGGGGCTGATGAAAACACCAGACAGATCATGAGTTCCTATGCGGTAAACCTGGGGATGGCATATCAGATGATTGATGACATTGAAGCAGATTATGCCAGAGGTAGTGAAGGCCTGGATTTCAGCGAAGATTACGTGCCTGTTTCCAAAGCCAGTTACACTGGATTGATGGGATTTGACAAAGCGCGCAGACAGGTCGAGAGTCTGCTGGATGAATGCAGCCGCAGCATCAAGCCTTTTCCCAACAACGATGTATTAACGGAGTTCATTCAGATGATTAGTGAGAGGTTACCCTAAAAAAACGGACATGATTGACATTCATTGCCATATCCTGCCCAATATTGATGATGGGTCGGATGAATCTGGAAAGAGCATTCAGCAACTGAGGAGGATGGAAGAAGGAGGGGTAAGCCAGGTTTATCTCACTTCTCATTACTTTCGGGGGCATTATCATTATTCCAGGGCGGATTATGATTCCAAACTATCCTTGCTTCAGACCGAGGCTCGCCAGGCCGGGTTGCATATCCAGCTCCACAGTGGATTCGAGGTGTTTATCCAACCGGGTATTATTGATGATATCAAGGAGAAATCCCTGACTTTGGGCCAGAGTAAATATGTGCTGATTGAAAGCGAATTGAATGGTCTGCCCACTGACTTTTATCAGAATGTATATCCCCTGCTTCGGGCTGGCTACAAACCAATTTTGGCTCATGCAGAGCGCTATGTGAGTATTATGAAAAAACCCAGTAGAGCCAGGGAACTAAATGACCGTGACATCTATATCCAGACCAATGCAGGTTCTCTGATTGGGCACTATGGTGAAAAAGTACGGCAAACTGCCTGGACCTTGGTGAATAACGGCTGGACACACTTTCTGGCGTCTGACGATCATGTGCGCATGGATTACGGAGTATATTTTGAAGCGTGTGATTTGCTTGCTCAAAGAATCGACGCCAAGACCTGTAATTTGTTGTGTCATGACTTTCCCAAAGCTATTGCCCTGGATGAGAAAATCCCCTATAGCTATGTGATTGTGCATAAATCACACCACAATCATGAATCCAGACCCTGGTACCGGAGATGGTTTGGCTAGAATACTGATTACCGGGATCACCGGTTTTGTGGGAAGGAATGTTCTACGTGGGATTTTGCCATTGGGACACCAGATCAGCGCTTTGGTGAGACCTGGAACTAACGGGGCAAGATTAGCGGAGTTTAAAGACCAGATCAATATTACCTACATCAGCCTTAGCGACACGATAGCGCTGAAGACTTATCTGGCTGATGCAGAGTTTGACTTGGTGCTACATATCGGAGCTTTGCGGGGTGGGCGTAAAGCCAGCCGGGAAGAGTATTATCGCAGCAATGTATCAAGTACAGAGCAATTGGTGGATTACTGTCTGAAGCACAATGCACGATTGGTTTTTTGCAGTTCAGTAGGGGTATTCGGGGCAATTCCCGGAGAGTTGCCAGCCAATTCTCAGAGTGCCAAAAACCCGGATAACTACTATCATTACACCAAGATTGAATCCGAAAAGATCATTGGCAAGGCCTGTTTACATGGTTTACAAGCCATGATCATCCGTCCCAGCATCACCTACGGTAAAGGTGACAAGGGCTTTCCCTATCAATTGGTTCGGATGGTTGATAAATACAGGTTTTTGGTGATCAAGAAACGTATTTGGATACACTTGTGTCACATCGAGGCTTTAGTAGCAGCGTTCAAATGGTCTGTGGAACAGGATTGGGAATCTGGATTGACCATCAATGTTGCGGATCGGGAGCCTGTTCAGCTCAATGCTCTGGTGGATTTTATCTCTCGTCAGTTGCACGGCAAGAATTACCCCAGGTTTCTCAGCCTGGACAGGGTCTTCTTTTATATGGGAGAACATTTAGCAAGACTAATGAAGAATGAGCTCTTTATTTCCCGGTTTGAACTGATCTCCAAAAGCTGGTTTTATGACGTTCAGGAGTATCATCGCATGATGCAGGAGGAAGAGATACCTGCTCATTTCACTATTCCCGGGATTCAGATCGTAATTGATTATTACAAGGGCAATTGATGGCGATTCCGATTATAAACAACTGGCAAAAGTACTATCCGGTCGCACATGAAGGTTTGGGTTCTTCCTATGAACGTATAGTTTTAAATCGCTTGTTATTCAGCCTCAAGCAGCGCTACGGATTTCAGAAGATCCTAGAGAGTCCCAGCTTTGGCTTTACCGGGATCAGCGGGATCAACCTGGTTGCTCTGGCTCAGGCAGGATGTGAAGTGTTTCTGGAGGATAGTCACGAAGAGCGTCTGGACTTGATCAGACGAAGCTGGCAGGAGCTTGGGTTACCACTGGAATCAAGATTGAATGAGACCTTTGAGCATTTGGACTATCCTGATGCGAGCTTTGATTTTGCCTTCAATTTTTCTGCGATCTGGTTCGTAAAAGATCTTAAGATTTACCTTGCAGAATTAACCCGGGTGGTAGCCTCAACAATTCTGATCTGCGTTCCCAATCGTGATGGGATCGGCTTCAAGGGGCAGCTTCAAGGCTATAGCCCCACGCTATATCCTCAATTGCAGCCATCCTTTATTGATCCGCAGAGTATCATCACGTTGATGCGCAGGCAGAATTGGAAGCTCCAGGAATGGGACTATGTGGATTGTCCGCCCTGGCCGGACATTGGCATGACCAAAGAGGATTTTACGGCGAAGCTACTGGGTAAAACTCCTTGTCCTGAATCATCGCAGGATGTTTCCCCTGTTCAAGCTTTGTCTATCATGCCCTATTACAAGGGCGAAGACGCTGATTTTCCCCAGCGCATGTTGAGATTCTACGCCTTTGAAAAATACGCTCCCAGAATCCTGAAGCGTTATTGGGCGCATCACAAGTATCTGCTATTCACCCGTGACTAAACGCAATATACTGATTCTGATCCTGGGCAGCATTGTCGGCCTTGTTCTGATCTATTTCTGGCAGGCGCATATTTCCTGGGATGAGCTATATGGTCATTTTCGCAATCTGGATCTCAAACTGGTGAGCCTGGCATCGGTAGTATATCTCTTCGCCTATTTTGTCAGATCAATCCGTTGGAATCTACTATTGTCCCAGAGTATAAAGATATCCATCTTTCGCAGTTGGATGTATGCCATGGCGGGGAATCTGTTGAATTATCTGATCCCGATCCGGGCAGGTGAACTGGTAAAGGCGTGGTTCATCAAGCACAATCACAATCAGCCAATTGTCCAGACTTTGCCCTCGGTGTTCATTGATAAAAGCTTCGATACTCTGGCAATACTGGCAGTGATCCTGTTAATCCCCTTTTTGACGATTCAGCTAAGTTTAGCCCTCTTGGTGCTGCTGGCATTGCTGGCTATGGTCTTTGTAGTCTCCATTGGGATCATCCTTTTGGCAGCTTACAGAAAGGACAAAGCTGTGGGAATCCTGCAGGCGTTTTTCTCCTGGCTACCAGGCAAAGTCAGAAACCGGATCAACAAGTTTGTCCTGCTCTTTGTGCAGGGTTTGAATGTGTTTGAGCATCATCCTCTGAAGCTTTTGGGAGCTACAGGTCTGACCCTGTTGGGGATTGCCCTGGATGGGCTATATTTCTACCTGTTGTTTGTGGCTTTCGGCATCTCGTTTCCATTCCTGTTGGCGCTGTTTGGATACACTCTGATAAACATGAGTTATGCCTTGCCCCAGCCCCCAGCGCAATTGGGAAGCAATGAATGGATGATGATAGTGATTTTTAGTATGGGATTTGGATTGACAAAGTCTGAGGCTTCAGCAATTATGGCTTTTGCTCATGTATTAACAGCAATTCTGATGCTGGTTTTTGGCTCGGTTGCCTTTGCAATATCGGGTCTCGAAGTGTTGAAAATGATCTTTAAAGGAGAACAAATAGATGCAAAATCTGCCTGATTTGATACAGAATCTCAAAGCAGCAAGCGTAAACTTGAAACGGGAAATATCCAAGGTGATCGTGGGTCAGGATGAAATCATCAATCAAATGCTGACTGCCCTGTTTGCCAATGGGCATGTTTTAATTGAGGGAGTGCCTGGTTTGGCCAAAACTCTGATGATCTCCAGCTTGGCCAAAGCTCTTTCACTCTCTTTCAGCAGGATTCAATTTACTCCCGATCTGATGCCTTCAGATATTACCGGGACAGACATTCTGATTTCCAATCAGGATACAGGCGCCAAGGGCTTTGAATACCTGAAAGGCCCAGTCTTTGCCAATATGATTCTGGCGGATGAGATCAACCGTACTCCGCCCAAGACCCAATCCGCTTTGTTACAAGCCATGCAGGAAAACACCATCACCAGTGGTAATAAGACATGGAAACTGGAAAAACCTTTCATCGTGATGGCTACACAGAATCCGATCGAGCAGGAAGGAACCTATCCTCTGCCAGAAGCGCAGTTGGATCGCTTTATGTTCTATATCACGATCGGTTACCCCAGTTATGAGGAAGAGATGAAGATTGTGCAAAGCACAACCGGATTGGATATTCCTCAGATCAGCGCCCAGTTGAATGCCAGTGAGATCGTAGAAGTGCAAAAGGCAATTCGCAGTTTACCGGTTAGTGATCATGTGCTAAAGTATGCTGTGGATTTGGTTCGCCGCAGCCGTCCCAATTCCGAAGATGCGGATTCGGAGATCAAGAAATGGGTAAGCTGGGGAGCAGGTCCCAGAGCATCACAATATCTGGTGCTGGGAGCCAAAGCGGTAGCGGCGATGGATGGAAGGTTATCCCCATCCGAAGATGATGTGCGCCGCGTAGCTCAGATCGTGCTGCGTCATCGCATATTGGTATCTTTCGCCGCAGAGGCGGAGGGAATCACATCCTCAGATATTGTGACTAGATTATTAAAGTAGCCGGAGAAAGGCCGGCTAAGGGAGGATCCCTTTGAAGAGATTAGTGCTAAGTATCCTGATGCTGGCCATATCAGCCTATGCCATTGCCATCGATGATCGTTTCATCAGCCCTCTGGCAACTGTGAAGCAAAACCAGGCCTTCAGCATTGCTGTGGATGAGGGTAATGTATTGGTGCGAAATCAATATCAGATGTGGGTTTATAGCACTTTCAATGCCTGGCAACCGCGCTTGGAAGGATCCTTTTCTTCGCTGTATCCCATCGAAGATGTGAACATTCAGGGAGGCAACCAGCTTTATGTTTCCAGTCATGAACCAACAAACACCGTGACTGCTATCGATTCTTTGAACACCTATGGGCGGATCTTTTTTACCAATCCAATCATAGGCGATAAAATGACCCGGGAGGGCTCCACGCTTTATGTTGCGGATCGCTTTCGGGGGATTGATATCTTTGATATTGGGAATGGAGTTGGTCACGATCTGAAGGCGAGTTTTGCGGAAAAATGGGGCATCCGCGATTTTGTTGCTCAATATCCCTATATCTATGCTCTCAATGATTTTGGAGTGGTGGTAGTAGATGTAAGCCAGCAGAACTTTCCCCTTGGCATTGCCACCAATTATCAGATACCCGATGCCCGTTGCCTGGTCAAGGATAGGGAATACCTCTATGTGGCGGCGGGAAAGGAATTGCTGGTAATCTCAATTCGTGATAATGATAAACCTCTATTAGTGGCTCAAGTTCGCCTGGCCAATGAAATCCAGAGTCTGGCGATCAAGGATCAAAGGTTGTTTGCGGCATTGGGTCAGGGTGGTGTGAAAATCTATGATGTATCCATACCCAATCGTCTGGAGGACATTAACACCTTTTATCCCCCTGCTGCAGCTTATGACATCGCCCTGGAGAATGATTACGTGTATGTTGCATTGGGTAGGGACGGTTGGATCATATACGAGTATAAATAGCAGAGGAAGGCATCCAGGTCATCCTCATTGATTGCCGTCACGATGCGGTTACCTTGCCGTTACTTTTGTAACCACAAGGTAACCGCATCGTGACGGTAACTAATGGGCTTTCGTAAGGGAGTTTTCCGAAGCTCCAACC
>JALNYD010000336.1 GCA_023230025.1 Candidatus Cloacimonadota bacterium
AGATACTCCCAAGGGCGAGTATCAAATATTACCACGCTCAAATGATCTGCTGATTATCTGGCAGGATACTCGTTTTGCCAATGATGGCAACCGGATATTCTACCAAATCGTGGATACCAATGGCAACCCCATATTCGCCGAAGATGGAATCCCTGTAACTCTTCAGGGTGGAGGCAAACAGGAATCAGCTAAAGCTGTGGTTACCCCAGATAATCATTTTGCAATCGTTTGGGTGGATGGAAGAGATGGAAACCCAAATATCTATGCACAACTCTTTAATCCAGCCGGAGAAAGACTTTGGGGTGATAATGGCGTAAAGCTCACCGATGATGAACCTCTCAGCCAGAGTGATCCCAAGATCAGCTATTTCAACGATTCCTTCTACATTGGATGGTCTAATTGGGATGAGTATAACGGCAACTATTTCTACCATGTCTATGGTCAAAGAATTCAAAACGGCAACAAACTTTGGGGCGATAACGGCGTTATGGTATCCAGCCTGGAATCCACTCAAATGAATAATGAGTGCCGTCTGTATTCACTGATCGATGATATGTATGTCTGGCATCGGGTACATCCCAGCGGTGCGCAAACCATCTGGGCCAAGAGAATGACTCCCGAAGGCACTACAGCAACCGGCTGGGAAGAAGCTGGGCTACAAACCAGTGACATGGGCTCAAACATCGTGCAATTGCTGCCCCTGGCAGAAGCTACTCCCCAGGGTTTGTTTGTAATGTGGAAGGACATGCGCGGTGACTATGTATTTAATTACTACGGACAGCACATCTCCAGAGACGGAGAAAGGCTTTGGGACGATGCTGGCGTAAATTTAGCGGATCGGGGCAGCGAACAGGAGCTTCCTGCTATCGCTACAACCGGAACCGGTATTGTATTTGCCTGGTGCGAAAACGTCAATGGAATGCACGATATCGCTGCTCAGAAATATTCATTCCCCGGTGAACCTCTGTGGGGTGATCTGGGCTACTTCATTGTGCAAAAGGATTCCACTCAAAGCAATCCTACTTTGGTCGCATTTGATGGTAATGGCATGGCAGTAGCCTGGACCGAGTATATGGCGATTGAAAGCGATATCTATTATGATTATATCAATGCCGATGGCGAACTGGTGTTCGGAAGTGGCGGAGCAATCGTTACCAATGCTTCCAAAGCTCAGTATGAACCCCTGTCCGCACTTTTGGATGATTATGTATATCTGGTCTGGGCTGATGGCGTGAGTAGTGGCAAGACGGAAATCCTGGGCTTATATATGCAGAAGCTGAACAACGAAACTGTCGCAAATGACGACCCCAGTCAGAGTCCAGCCCTGGGATTGAACCTCAAACAGAATTACCCCAATCCCTTCAATCCCCACACCAATATAGCCCTGGATATGCCCAAGGCGGGGGAACTTTCATTGAATATCTACAATGCCAGAGGGCAATTGGTGAAACAACTCCACCATGGTGAGCTTCCCAAGGGACAACATCTGTTCAATTGGAACGGAACGGACAGCAATAATCGCAGCGTAGCCAGCGGAGTCTATTTCTATACTGCTCAAAGCAGTGAAGGAACTGTAAGCCGCAAAATGCTGCTGATGAAATAAACGATACCATAGAATGATAACAAAACCCCGGGTAATTCCGGGGTTTTCAATATCATTAAAAGTCTGATCGTTCTGGTCAACCTGGCATTGCTACCACGAAATAGGCCGATCCCTTTGCCATGATCTGGCGATCTTCATTGCCGATTATTGCCGCTCTGCCTTTGGGCAGGTCAAGCACTTCATTGCCCTTTTGAAGCCGTATGTTACCCTCTAAACACAGTATGATGGCAGGTTTATTGAGCTCAGGCAGTAGCATCTCGTTATGTAGCTTACAACTAAGCAAGGCGAAGTCTTCTACTGGAACGGGATATCTATGCAAGATGTTTTGGGTATCAGGAACCGTGATGATTCCAGGAGTATATGGCTCAAGGCGTGCTATATTGAGTAGATCTGCTTTGTCAATGTGTTTAGGTGTCAGCCCGGCTCTCAGAACATTATCACTGGCAGCCATTATCTCCACTCCCGCTCCCTGCAGATAGGCATGTGGGATTCCGGCTGCGAGGAACATGGCAGACGCAGGTGATAGAGTGATTAGATTCATGATAAATGGTGCAATTATAAAGGGATCACCAGGATACTTTACGGCAAGTCTGCGTGCCCAGATCAGTTCATCCTGATAGTCCTCTACGGGCTCAAGCTGATTTAGCTGTTCCTCAATGCCATCCAGCCTCCCTGATAGTATCTGCGTGTAAAGGGCACGGAAGCTATCTTGATCAGCAGAAGCACGAAACCTGGGATATGCGGGTAGATACTTGCCGATATCATAAGCTTCAAAGATCCTGATTATTTGCCTGAAGTCGCGGATACCGCATAGGGCTGTAAATGGAGTGAGAGCCATGATCAATTCAGGTTTGTGATTGCTGTCTTTATAGCTTCTGCGGGGATCATCCAGTGCAATACCCAGGGCTTCTTCTCTGGCAAAGCCTTGTTCAGCTTGAGTCTTGTTGGGATGAACCTGAATCGAAAGCGGTTCATCGGCAGCTAACACCTTGAGTAAATAGGGCAATGTGCGGGTTTTACTCATCAGGCTGGGATCAATCCAAAGCTCAGGATTCTGGGCAATGACCTGTTCCAGGCTATGTTCCCCTATTCTGGCTGGAGCCTTGGGGTGCGCACCTAGCCACATCTCAGCAATTACCCCTTCATGTGGAAGTGAAATCAAATCCTGGATGTAGCTCTTCGATCCCCAGGCATATCGCTGCAGAGAGGGAGCAAGCAGTTTCATATAGCCTCCTAAAACTGGAAATATATAAAGGGTTGAATATCGGCACTGCGAGCTTGAAAGAGAACCCAGATCACGATTGCCAGTATAAGCGATTGCATTACAAAAGGCACTCGTGCAAGGGTCCTGGTAATGCCTCTTTCCCAACTATCAGGTTGCCAGTGCGCAAGAAATCCAACTACTATCAGTAGGGCAGGAATGCGATATTCCTGCAACCAAGCTGGTAACAGGGCTGCATTAAAGGCCGTAAAGATACGCTGG
>JALNYD010000337.1 GCA_023230025.1 Candidatus Cloacimonadota bacterium
GAGGTGGAATGGTCGAAATTAATGATGCGACTGAACGCTTAGAAGAGATAACTGATCAGATCTTGGAGTGTTAGGCAGATTATCTAGTTCTTTTTTGGGGAATAGGGATGATGAGATTAGAAGACATGAAGGCAGGAGCCCTGATTGAGGGCATTGAACCGGGAGGATTAGTGCGCATTGTTACCAGTGAGCCTATCAGGATTTTGTTTCCATGCAATTCTTCAAATCAGCATGCTTACAGCCTTATCCAAGTACTTGCAGATATGTTGGGAACAATGAGATAGACGGAGGCGACAGAGAGTGAAGAACCTAGCCAAGAGCATCTTAAACTACTACTCTACCTACAACGAGACCAGATTCCGCTTTGATACCAGGATAAACTTTGCCTGGAGCAATGACGACAAGACGCTGGATATTCCCTTTTTTCCTGAAGTCGCCCAAAACCTGTTAAATGAGATAAAGGATGGTAAAAGGATAAATCTTTCAATCCATCCTGAAGAGCACAGCATTTCTTTGGATAGAAGGGCATTTATTGATGAGGTTTCCAGGGAAGCCAAAGGCCTGTTTTCCAGATTACCAGAGACCTGTGACCCGGCAAATCAAGAAACCAACAATGCTCTCAGGCAGTTCAATCTGGATCTTCGCTCCAAAGTCCAGGCTATACAATACAACATGCAAGCCCAGAAGATAGCCGAACTGCAAAATCTGCATGGAACTTCATATCAGCCTAAAACAAGCTTCAACCCCAGCATCAATGAGCAACTTATCTATGACAGCATCCAACGTGAGATAAACGTCACCACTGATATTGAGCACTTTAAAGAGGCAGTCCTGCAGATCATCAAGAATTCCGAGTATACACTGGTCCTGTTTGACTTGTTTGCCCAGTTGAGGGATTTGGATAGGAAGATTGGTCTGGACAGAGTCTATCTCTTTGCCCACCAAATCAGTAATGAAGCTGGCAGCTATCCCCTCTACTTTGTTGAGTTGAGCATTGACAACCAATTTGCTTCCATTAGTCTGGTGCAGACCCAGAAGATCATCTACACGAATACACCAGCTATCAACGCCAACAAGCCCCAAGATGTACTGACATTACCACGTGCTGAAGAAATGAGTAACGCACTGGCTACCATACGTCAGTTGAATGGCTTTCTAAATACCATCTACCACGGCCCCCAGGATTTTCTGATGCAGGACAAATTCCCCAGCTTGATTTTGCCCAACTATCCAGAGATATCCTCCCGGGTGGGATTTCAGATCGTAAAACAGGACTCCAACAACCTCCTGGATTACTCAGAATTACTGGCACTATCGGACTCTTCAGTAGGGCAGAAATTCCTCAATTTAATAGACCAATACATAAATTCCAATGTTCCCTCTACGCAAAAAGAAATAGAACAGCAATACCGGGATAAATACCCTCCCCGGGATGTCTGGAACATTGTCGATGACAATCCCTTCCCCCTAAACAAGTCTCAGAAGAAGATCCTGCTGGCTGCTCAAAATGAGAAGAACCGGATAATCGTGGTGGAAGGCCCTCCCGGTACCGGGAAATCACACACGATCTCTGCGCTTGTCTATATGGCTTCAGGCTTGGGTAAAAGCGTTTTGATCACTTCACACAAGAAACAAGCGCTGGATGTCATCGAAGGTTATCTGACTGCCAAGTTCAGAAGCTTAAATCAAACAGGGAAGCCAGCCATCATCAGAATGGACAAGGCAAGCGATGGAATTGCCAATCCACCCGCTCAGACTCTGGCTAATCCAGCTTTCAACGGAGCCGCCAATAGGGTTCAGCGAATTAACATTACTGCAACAGAGCAAAAACTACAGGAGACTCTGGATAGGATCAAAGAGCAGAACCAAGTCTATTGGAAGCAATTTGACTCGGCTTTGGTTTCGAATGATCTCATCTCCGAATACCTCGATCTGGAAAAGGATCTCCAACTCCCGGAGAGCGAGATTCTTTTATCTAACTTTACCGAACTGGACGCATCCGATCTGCTCGGATTCTTCAAACAGTTGCAGGAGATTGATTTCCCCCTCAGTTATCAGCACATGTACGAGTATTTCCAGAAAAGGGAAAGGTACGAGGCCTATAGAAAAGCACTGGAGCATCTAAACAAAGATAAGACCATACCGACCACCGCCGCTCCTGAAAGCGTAGATCTATCTTCACTGGAGAGCTTTAGCCAGATAGTCAGATCATTAGCCATATCAATAAAAAGCGATTTCAGTGTTTTCCAAGATGATTTGAAACCCATCAAGTTGCGCTGGGGGGATAAGTATCTTCCCCGGGCAGATGAGTTGGAATCGCTATCGGCTCTGCTAAATGATATCGAAAAGCACAGCGGATTACTGGCTGGCAAGGAAAGTAAAAAGAAACGCGAAGAGGCGGAACATGCCCTTGAACAGGATCACCCGGAGTTCTGTGACCAGGTCTTCAAGACGAGAAAGATTAAGGAAGCCAGAAAATACCTGGATGAAATCAAAAAGAAACTGGCTCAAAACTCAAGCGACTCCCAATTCACAGATGCTTATCTGCTGGCTGAGCACAAAAGAGTCAGCTTTGAAAGTATTAAGAGCAACCTTCAGCAGCTCGGGCATATAGATCATGCTGAGCTTATCCAAACCATAGCCGATCAAACCGGAAAAAAGAAAGATGACCTCACATTGCAGGACCTTGTAACTGGAGTTGACCTATTAGGATCTCAGAACGAGACTGGCCTGGCAAACAGCCTGATTGAAGAGCTGGCAGCCATGTTGGAAACCGATGTCAGCGCTCTTCCCCTGATTAATACCAGATTAAAAAGAGCGCATGAGGTAGTAAGCAAGATTCAGGATACTGACTGGGATTGGTTTGATAAACTATATGATACATACCCAGCCTGGCTGGAACATCTGGGCATCGGATTGCACGATCTGAGCCAGTGGAAGCAGGTCCCCGCCGAAAAGTTCGAGAAGACGCTCAGGATGATCCAGCTCCAGAATGTTCTGGCTGCCTTATCGGGAGCAAGTAAACCTGCACAACAGGACATTCAGGAATTCTATCGCCTTGTCCATCAGAGACATG
>JALNYD010000338.1 GCA_023230025.1 Candidatus Cloacimonadota bacterium
GTACCCAGTGTATTCAGATCACCTCCAGTACTCAGGCGCAATTCTCCCAAGCCTGTGATCTCAGTTCCTTCCTGGCAATTCAGCGGATAGCCCTCTGACAATTCCAAAATGGCATCCTGGGCAAGCTGATAGTCTCCATTTCCACTGGAACTTGTACTGGGTTTCAGCTTCAGTTTGGCATTGGCGAAGATATTTACCTGCATCAGGTTGTTGAAATTCGATGAGTCATAATACAGCGTGCCCTGCTGCACTTCGATAGTTGCATTATTAGTGGTGTTTAGCTGATTCAAAGAACAAGAGCTATCCCCAGTCTTTAGCAAGAGACCGTCATTTACCAGGCTGCTGGGGCCAGAACCCCCTCCACCATGCCAAAATCCGCTTCCGGAAGCAAATTCGAAAGTAGCTCCAGCTTTGTTTTGATAGTGGATATCGCCGCTGCCAATGCCGGCACTGAGGATAAAGTGACCATAATTTCTAATGTAACCGCTGCCGGAACTGCGCAATACATCAGTGCTACCATTTGCAGTAACTATGGAGTTTGCCGAAAAGCTGAGATCTCCGCAACTGATGTTACCGCCACTCCACAGCATATCGCCTAAGACAGTGAGTTTCCCAGGATTTGTGATGTTTCCCGCATGCATCTGGAAATCTATGTTTTCGCCGATGCTAGCGCCATCTCCTGTCCCGGTAAGCAACAGGTTGCTCTGGATAAGTTTGAAGCTTCCGGAGCCATTAATAACGCTGTCTTCTCCCAAGCCCCAGTCTCCATTATCAGTAATGGAAAAAGTGCAGTCTTCGGCAATGGTAAGCAGGGATGAATTGGTCCCAGTACCAGATGGCTTGAGCCTCAATGTACCGCTTTGGACATTGATCAAAGCACCTAAATGATTATTGAGTACGATTTTACCTAGAGTTGAAGTACCGTCTCCCCCGCTTTTGAGTAGATTTCCGAAGTTATTCAGGATAGTAGATGCTCCTCCCAGTGCAGAATCATAATTAATGCTGCCATCGTTCATTAGATTGATTATAGCTCCGGGATGATTGTTGATTACAGCGCCGCTACAGCTATCCAGAGACTGAGCAACTTCGTTTAAGAATTGCCCGTAGTTATTGATAGTGCCTGCTGCAAAGATCTTGCGATCGCCGGATTGAATCCTGAAAATCCCCGTTGTCCCAATATCGATCTGAGGACCATGAATCTTTCCAGCTTTGAACAGCAACTCTCCGTTCATAGTCATCTGCCCGGTGCCAAAGATCGTGCCGCTTTCCAGTTCCAATGTACAAGCTTCGGCAAATGTAACTCCCGATTGGTCAATGGTTAGTGCAGTAGTAGTGCCACCGGGATTCAGCAGTACTTTCCCAGTGCCGGAAAACTGTGCTCCACTCTGCAGGGTAAGATTGGCATTATTGAAGATGCGGAAGATGCAATTTTCCTGAAGCTCAAAGCTACCAGAGCTTGTGTGGCTGCCCATTCCTTCCAGATAGAGATTACCCTCTTGAATCTGCACCGTTCCGTGGTTGTTAAAGGTTCCTCTGTATATGGTAAAATCTGTGTCTGCAGTGCTCTTCAGGATGGTGCCATAGTTGTTGAACGTATATTGATTACTCCAGTCCCAATCCCACACATAACGGATCTGACAGCTACCCATTGCATGATACACTCCGCCCTCAAGATTGTTGAAGATCGAATTTCCCACTCCTGCCAGATTTCCGCCATTGTGATAGTGCAACACAGTACCTTGATTGTTCAATACAGCGTTTTGACGCATGATGCGAACGCTGCCATCCAGATGCAGGATACCTGATGGTGCTACCCATAAATCGGTATTGGTAATCCCACCGCTCTGCCAGTAGTAATCTCCGTGGATAATCACTTTGCCATTGCCGGAAAGCCCGATTGACCCCTGATTTGTGGTACCACTGGTAGTTAGACTGCCATATACAACCATATCATCTCCGGCACCGTCACTAACGATAATGTTTTTATCAAAACTGGCAATCACTTGGGCATCAGCTTCCACAACCAACTGGTCTATGGTAATATGATTGTTCACAGTCACGGTGTGTCCGGATCTCACTGTAACATTGTTTGCCGTCGCTGCTGCCGGGATGGAGGAGGATAGCACCCACTCTCCGCCGATTACTACTTCCCAGGTCTCCGAACTATGCCAGTTACCGCTTTGAAAACTGCGGTAATCGCCTTCACTTTGTCCATATAGAAGGCAAAAAGAAAACAAAACAAGTATCAGAATAGAAGCTATGGTTTTCATAATGTACTCCTTTGGCTTCAAGTAAACTTGTTTGGTTAATTACTTCCACTCCTGTTGGTGGTTCACTCTTTCTATGTCCTATATTCAATTCTAATCCAAGTTTCTTTGCTGTCAAGTTTTTATCAACTCAAAGAGCACTGGAAATCTGTTTTGATAATACCCAGTTAGGCACTTCCAGATTAGTCTGATGG
Source organism: Candidatus Cloacimonadota bacterium (assembly GCA_023230025.1). Classification (GTDB taxonomy): domain Bacteria; phylum Cloacimonadota; class Cloacimonadia; order Cloacimonadales; family Cloacimonadaceae; genus UBA5456. The sequence continues at coordinate 2,462 of JALNYD010000338.1, forward strand.
ATGCCGTCGGAGTTCATTTGGCCTGTACTTGTTTTATCCCGGGGATGAACCTAACAGAAAACCAGCCTTTGCCACCCACAATGGAAGCAGGGGGATAGGATTGCAGACGTCCTCGTCTGCAGAAGCAGCGGACTTGCTTACTATTCTCGGCCTGAGGCCTCGTTCGACACGAGACGTGTCGAATCCTATGGGCTCTCGTAAAATTCATCAATGGAATCCATGCCGGCTTCCAAATCCATCTCCATTGGCTATCGTCACGATGCCGTTACCATGTGGTCACAAAAGTAACCGCAAGGTAACGGCATCGTGACGACAAATAAGGGGCTGATGTGGATTGATGTGGATGGATGTGGATGGATGTGGATGGATGTGGATGGATGTGGATGGATGTGGATACGCCATCCTGGCGTGTGATAGTACAGACTTCATCATGAAGTCTGACTTCCAAACGGCGAGACGGCGTTTCCACATTCATACGCCATGATGGCGTTTCCACATTCATACGCCATGATGGCGTATCCACTCTCTACTAACGCAGCATCGCTGCCTATTTCATCAGGATCATCTTGCGGGTTTCGTTGTGATTCTCAGTGCTCAGGCGGTAGAAATAGA
>JALNYD010000339.1 GCA_023230025.1 Candidatus Cloacimonadota bacterium
ATCTCATCCAGATTGATAGTCACTTTGGTGAGCCCGGCAAGCACTTCCTTGAGAATCCTCACAAAGTTATCATCCACCTTATCAGGAAGCTCTTTGCTTTTAATAAACTCATCCAGGATAGCCTTGTCTTTCTCACTTAGGAGATCGATAGATTCTTGAGTATGCTCATCCTTCAGATTCTGGATCAGCATTTCGGTCCAACTGGCGATAGTAGTATCAAGCAACTGGTCAATCTGGTTCAGAGTGTGGCTTGCGGACAAGGTGCCAGATTCCACTGCAGGATTGAATCTGCAATGGGGACAGATGGGATCTGCCTGCAAGTTTTGTTCGGTGAGGTTAAAACAGGTTTTCAGGCTTGTCAGTTTGTCCAGGATATCATTGACTTGCTGTTTGGGCATGATGTCGATTTCACCAAGCTTGAGCAGATTGCGTATCCGTAGATCGTTGGAGAGATCCGCTTTCTTTTTATCATCCTGTTTGTTCAGGCGGTGTTTGCTGTGCAGCTTCACATATTGCTCAATGTAGTCTTTCTTGAGCTTTTGTAGTTCATAGCTGATCTTTCCTGTTAGAGCTTTAATCTCATCAGCCTTAATATCATGCACTTGCTCAAGGACATCCTCTTTTATCTTTCCAAATCCTGTCTGCCAGGGATGCTCGGTGGGGAGCAGGTTCTCAGCAGTGGAAAGCCAGTTAATGAGAGGATTTAGATTGATGATGAAGTCTCGGGCGGCATTGATTGTTTTGACCAGATCCAAAGAACTACGATGTAATTCAATATCTGCCACAGGAGTATTGAAGTTCTTTAGCTTAGCTGCAGAATTGAAGGCAGTCAGGGACTCAAAGAACTCCTTTGTTTTAGTGATGGTTTGTTGAGCCTTATCCAGGTTTAATGGGACCGACATATCCACTCCCCAAAAGATCAAGCCATCCCTCAGGTGATTCATGGTAATCACAATGCGGGAGATCAGCTTAGAAATGGCGTCTTGCAGAGTCCTAACCGGATCATCGCTGCCCTGCGTAATACTTTGGGCTAAACCGGGGGATAGACCCACAAGCTCAAATAGTGCTTTGATGGATTGTAAGTTCCAGTCCTTGGGAAGCTCGATATGTTTGAATTCTATCAATGTGGCAAGGTCTGTGGCACAGAGATATTGAATCTTGGTTGCATCAAACTTATCACCGATCACACTGAGGACGATATCTCCGCAGTAGACCATAGCTGCCAGTACCACTACCACCCAATCCGGCTCCAGCCTGAAACCACAGGGATCAAGATAGTCCAAGCCATTGACCTTGGCTATGAGTTCTTCCCGGTTCAGAACCTGCCCTTTGCCTTTAGCTGCCAATTTTTCGCTTATAAACTGGGCAAGGGGGGATTTTGATGTGTTGATTCTATCCCCATCGAGAAGCTGCAGAGCATCCAAAGTAGCCAATGCGTTCTTGGTGCGATTGTTACTGGAGATGGCTCTTAGTGCTTCAGAGATGGCTTGTTTTCTGTTGTAGCCGGTTATCAAGACTGAGAATTTAGGATACTTGGGTGCCTGGGTTTCAAAGTGCTGAGCCAGGCAGATCGAAGCAATAGCGTTGATTATGTCTCTGAAGTTGGCTGTTTCATTTTGCCCGATCCCGGAGATATCTCTGATGTTCTTACCCTTTGCCCAGTTCTCCAGGGATTGCCGTTTTCCCTGATAGACCACATCGAAGGCTTCCCAGATATGCTTCTGCAGCCATGAAACCGTCTTACGCAGATACTGCTCAGATTTCTGCAGATAGATGTTTTTGGCATTCCCCGATGCCGTGAGAGATAGTTCGTGCGAAGCTGCAAACAGAGCCAGTGCTTCATCAAACTCCTCGTCCCTGCGGATCAGATAGATAAACACCTCATCATCGAGTTTCTGATCCTTCACAAGGGCTTCATCATAGGGACGCAGGAAGTAGATATAGTAATCTCTTTGCGGAACTGCTGTGGAGCGCTCATTGGGGGAGCCAAAGAATAGATACCCACTGCGGGGTGCGTTGCGTTCCCGCCAGTTTATCTCATACTGCCAGATGTTGTAGTTTGTTACGTGCGGGGTAACGTCCATTCTCTCCAGAACGCGTTTAAGAGCTTCATTGTAGTAGGTATTGAAGCTTGCATCACCCAGGGTATCCTTTTTCTTGGCTATGATGGCGTCGTAGTCATCGATCTTCTTCAGATCGAGGTAGAATTGGCCGTTGTTAGGATTGGAGGATATAAATTGGCCACTCACAGTGGTTACGATCTCTCGTAAGACAGTCTCCACCAAGGTGGTCAGGTCTTTATCCGGTTCATCTCCCCCCATACTCGCAGCATTGGCATCAAAGAGGAAGAGGTTATTCTTAAGCTCCTGAGGGGTCGCACCGATTGGATTATGCGTGTCCATGGTTGTGAGCCTATGAATCGAGAGGCCATTTACAATTCTGATGGCTATGGGTTTGTAGATGGGTTTGGTGAATGCCTGTTCGATCTTTGAGATCAATACTGAGTTCACCTCGATCACTTCCTTCACATCAGGATTAGCACGGTTGCCGGGGTTATCGCTGAGCATTTTCCAATAGCTGTCATAAGCTAAGATACCTGGAGTGTCTTGCGGTACTTGCTTGTCTATGATCTGCTTCATATTCAATGAGATGGTTTTTAGAACTTCACGCTTTTCGATCAGGGAAATGCTCTCGAAGGTATCGATGTAATTGGGATGGATGGGGAATAGATTCACAAACTCATCCATACGTTGGGTTAGATCGTCATAATAACGGGTGTAAGGTTCCAGGTACTCTCTGATTCTCTGAGTTTGGTCTGCACTTTTCTTCAACAGACGGTTGGCTACCACATATTTGAGATCATTTCTGGCAATGCGGACCTGTTCAAATCTATCCTTCACTCTGCGCAGGCTATCGGCAACGAACATGAATTTGGGGCTGTCGAATATCGCTTCCTGGATACCGGCAATAAATCTGAACCTCAAGTCCTTACAGGCTTCTCCCACTTCTCGGAGGAAATTGAGGTCGATCACCAGGTCTTGTCCCTTTCTGCTTCTCAGGT
>JALNYD010000341.1 GCA_023230025.1 Candidatus Cloacimonadota bacterium
GGGATAATCACAGACAAAGGTAGGCTGGATCAGGGTATGTTCCACAAAGTGTTCATAGAGCAACGCAATCAGTTTACCCTTGGCACTGCCGACAGGGATCTCCAGTTTGTGCTGTTTACAGAAAGCAATCAGCTCATCCACTGAGGCTTCCAGCACCTGGATTCCGGTAGCTTCCTGCACCAGGTCTGCCATCGCAGCGCGGCGGAAAGGTTGCGTGAGCTGAACGATATGTCCCTGATAGCTAAAAGTATCCTTACCCACGATGTCTTTGGCTAAATGATGAATCAAAGCTTCCACCAGGTTCATCATGCCTTCCAGATCGGAATAGGCTTCATAGGATTCCAGCATAGTGAACTCGGGATTGTGCGTGCGATCCATGCCTTCGTTGCGGAAGTTCTTGCCGATCTCATACACACGTTCAAAACCACCTACGATCAGGCGTTTGAGATAGAGTTCCACCGCTATTCTGAGATAGAGATCGATATCCAGGGTGTTATGATGAGTGATAAAGGGGCGGGCATTAGCTCCACCATATAGAGGTTGCAGGATGGGTGTTTCCACTTCCATATAGCCCCGGGCATCCATGAATCTACGCACAGCAGAAACGATGCGGGAACGCAGTTCAAACACCTTGCGATGATCCGGATTTAAGAGTAGATCCAGATAGCGTTTGCGATAACGTAGCTCGATATCGGCAAATTCATCGTAACGAACTGTTTTGCCATCCACCTGCTTTTCTTTGACGGCGGGAAGGGGACGGATGTTTTTGGTAAGCAGCTTGATCGCAGAGCATTTGAGAGAATATTCGCCAGCCTGAGTGGTAAACAAAGTGCCAGTAACCTGAATAAAATCACCGGGATCACAGAGTTTGAACAGAGCGTAGTTATCCTCGCCTAATTCGCTTTGGGATACATAGATCTGGATTTTGCCAGAGGCATCTTCGAGGTTGCCAAAACCGATTTTACCCTGACGGCGCATGGCAATTAGCCGCCCCGTCAGAGTAACGGTTTGCGCTTCAGAAATCCAGCTTTCGCGGTTCTCAAGCACTTGTCCAATTTTATGGGTACGCTCGCTGGTCACCGGGTACGGATCAATGCCCAGGGCACGGATCTTACCCAGCTTCTCCTTGCGAAGCTTTATGAACTGATTATCGGCCATTTTCTACAGGTCTTTAAAGGGATTATCTTCCAATTGACTGGCTTTCTGATTGGCATATTTGCGCCATTCATCATCGCTGCGACGACCACCACGGCGTCCGCCATAGGAATCACTCCGGTCACGATAGTCTCCCCCACCACGGTTTCCACCAAAACTGCTTTGACCGCTATTGTCACGCGGGGCGCGATCTTCATTGCGGGGACGGCTGGCAGCAGCAATTTCTTCGGGAGTGCGGTCGGTATAATCCAAAGTAATCCGGTGATTCTCACGATCCATGGCAGTAACCATCAGAGTAACGGTGTCACCACTTTTGAACTCGTCAGTTTTGCGAACTCTGGAACGGGGCAAAAGGCCAGTGATACCATCATTGATGGTAACAAAGACGCCAAAATTAGTCGAAGATTCAACGGTGCCTTCAAAGGGCTCTTCCAGTTTGATCACGTCAGCAATGTTTTCCCAAGGATCGGGTTGCAAGGCTTTCAGCGAGAGAGAAATCTTTTGAGTATCGGGATCCATGCGCAGGATTTGTACCTGAACATAATCTCCTTCTTTGAGGATCTCACGAGGATGAGCAATATTGCGGTTGCGGCTCATTTCGGAAACGGGAATCAAGCCTTCCACGCCGGGTCTAAGCTCGGCAAAAGCTCCAAAATTGTGCAAACGCAGCACGCGGCAATTCACTTCATCGCCTTCTTTGAGCTCATTTAGAGCGGCAGTAAAAGGATTTTCCTGCAGAGCTTTCATGGAAAGGGCAACCTTATCGCCCTTGATAGCGAGGATTTTCACTTCAATATCCTGACCAAGTTTGAGGGCATCCTGGGGCTTGATCACATGCTGCCATGAGATCTCGGAAACATGCATTAAACCTTCAATGCCACCAAGATCAACAAAAGCACCAAAGGAGGTCATCCGCATCACTTTGCCGGTTACTATATCGCCTTCCGAAAGCCGAGTCAGAGCTTCAGCTTTGGCTTCAGCGGCTTCGAGTTCTGCCAATTGGCGGTGGGAAACCACGATCCTGCGACAATTTTCCGAACACTCAATCACCAAGAAGTCCATGCTTTTACCGATGAACACTGCGGTATCTTCCACCGGACGCGCTGAGATCTGAGAAACCGGACAAAAAGCTCGAGCACCAAGGATATCCACATTGAAGCCACCTTTGGTGACAGAATATACTTTGCCCTGAACCGGAATCTTCTTCTCATAAGCATCACGGATGGATTGCTTATCCACATATTGCTTGGTGAGGCTTTTGCCAACTACGTAGCCTTGATCATTCTGATCTACCACATAGCCCTTGAGAATATCTCCCACCGCAAGAGTGAGATTGCCTTTTTCATCGGAATATTCGCCGATCTCGGCATAAGCGTCGAACTTGCCGCCCAGATTAACGATCAAGAATTGATCCGTAATAGTAACAACCGGGGCTTCAACGACATCGCCTTTTTTGATTTCTGCTGTGTTTTGAAAGGAATCCTCGAGCATGCGAAGATAATCTTCTTTCAGTTCTTTGAGAGCAGCCTTGCTGCTGGTTTCACGCACCTTGTCTGACATATGTAACTCCTAACGACATTTGAAAGTACCACGATTTTCAATCTCGTTATTTTGTAAAGAGCTTTTTTGAGATTGGCAGGCAGAACAGGTGGAACTTAGGGATTTCTCCCACGAATGAACACGAATGAAAGATCACGAATGGAGACAAATGCTTGGTGCGGAATGGGTTTTGGGGTTTTAGGGTTTTAGGGATTTGACTGAGACTACTTAATGTTTCCCGCAGATGTACGCAGATAAAAGCGCAGATTTACGCAGATTGAATTGATGCAGGCTGGAGCATCTCAACAGCGCAGCGCTCAACTCTCTCAACCTTCTCAACCTTCTCAACCTACGCATTTGCG
>JALNYD010000340.1 GCA_023230025.1 Candidatus Cloacimonadota bacterium
TTAGTGACATGAAGGAATAATGTGATGATGTCTTTGTATTTTTCCCGGACGGGTGCCTGTGCTAAAAGAATTTCCCGTATACGGATGGTTCCGTTTTTTTGTTTTCCCTTGTGTCACGATGTTTTTTACGTCGTGAGGAAGATCAAGAAGGAAATCCAGTAATCACCCGTGAACAGAAGAGTACTGCTTATTTTTCTGCGCATCTTGTTCCAAATAGCTAGCCATCCAAAAGGATTCGTATGCCGGGCTTTCGTGTTTTTCCTTTTCGATCTTGTGTTATTCTTTTGTTTGTTTTGAGCATATTTGAAGGTTGGTTTTTACGTAATACGTTTTAGCTGCGGGCTGACCCGTAGGGGCGGCCTCAGCGGAGCAAGGCGTAGACTTGCGATGCGGGGTGAGCCGACAAGCGAGGGCCGTAGACCCGAGTCGGAGAGCAAACCGAGGGTTTGCGAACAGGCTCGCCCTCAGCGGAGCAAACTGAAGGTTTGCGAGTGGGCGGGTCGAACGCGAAGCGGCCGAGCTTAGCTGAGGCGGGCTGCCCCGCAGGGGCGGCCTCAGCTGAGCAAGTCGATAGACTTGCGACCAAACCGAAGGTTTGCGACCAAGGCAAATGCCTTGCGAGGATGATACCACCCAAAACAAATCGCATACATAAAACCGAAGTACAACCAAAAATGGATACTGCAACCCCCTCCATTTTCACACAGATTGTGGAACGGCTGATACTCTTCCAAAATGGAAGTATTCTCAGTCAATCTAAAATATTCCATCCGACGGATTGGGGTGTCGATTGGACAGACTCCAATGAATCAGCAACCGTTATAATAAACCAAAACCAATAACACATCAAATGAAAGTCCTTATCCTAGCCGGAGGCATGGGCACACGCCTTGCCGAAGAAACCAGTATCGTTCCAAAACCCATGGTCGAAATCGGCGGTCACCCTATTCTCTGGCACATCATGAAGATATATTCTCAATACGGATACAACGACTTCATCATTCTCTTAGGATACAAAGGCTACATCATCAAAGAATATTTTGCAAATTACTTCCTGCACAGAAGCGACGTCACCTTTGATTTGGAAAAAAATCAGATGACTATCCACGAACAGCACTGCGAACCTTGGAAAGTTACCCTCATTGACACCGGACTAAACACCATGACCGGAGGACGCGTGTTGCGTGCAAAAAAATATGTAGGTAACGAACCATTCATGCTCACGTATGGTGACGGGGTTTCGGATGTCAATATCAAAGAGCTCGTTGAGTTCCACACATCCCACGGCAAACTCGCCACTATGACATCCGTCCAGCCGGAGGGCAGATTTGGTGCAATCGTCTCCAAAACGGACGGAGAGATCACGTCCTTTATGGAAAAACCGGCAGGCGATGGAGCATGGATCAATGCAGGATTCTTTGTTCTTGAGCCGGAAGTATTTGATTACATCAAAGAGGGGGATGCTACGATATTTGAACGTGCACCCCTGGAACAGCTCGCCAAAGATGGAGAGTTGTACACCTACAAACATACCAGCTTCTGGAAATGTATGGATACGCTCCGTGACAAACAACAACTGCAGGAGATGTGGGATAAGGGAACTGCACAGTGGAAAGGATGGACCGAATGATCTTTGATACCTTCAAAGGAAAAACGGTAATCGTAACAGGTCACACAGGATTCAAAGGCTCCTGGCTGTGTCTCTGGCTCGCACAACTGGGAGCAGAAGTCCACGGCTTCTCTCTCCCGCCAAACACCGAACCAAACCATTACACCGCTGCACGCATCTCTGAACTGTTGAAATCAGAAAAATTAGGTGATATCAGAGATCTTGGCGCGCTAACGGATTACATTCACAGCGTAAAACCGGACTGCATATTTCATCTGGCAGCACAGCCTCTCGTCAGAAGATCATATGCAGAACCCATAGAGACCTTTGACACAAACGTTATGGGAAGCATCTATCTGATGGAAGCTGTCCGAACCTTGGGTAAACCGTGTTCTGTTGTGATGATCACAAGCGACAAATGCTACGAAAACGTTGGCAAAGCTGAGGGGTATGTCGAGACCGACCCCATGGGCGGTCATGATCCTTACAGTGCAAGTAAAGGCTGTGCAGAGCTCGCCGTCGCGTCATACCGCCGCTCCTTTTTCCCGCCTGAAGATATCGCAAAGCATGGTGTGATGCTCGCATCAGTTCGTGCCGGTAATGTTGTTGGAGGTGGGGACTGGGCAGAAGATCGAATCATTCCTGATGCGGTTCGTGCAGTTACATCCGGCAGACCTCTGGAGATCCGAAGTCCAAACGCAGTCAGACCCTGGCAACATGTACTAGAGCCGCTCTCCGGATATCTGCTTCTTGCGGCAAAGATGATGCGGACCAAATCAGCCGTTTGTGCTGACGGCTGGAACTTTGGTCCAAAAGAGAACAGCCCTGCGGTAACCGTCGCTGAAATCATCGACACCTTCTATAACGTATGGGGAAAAGGAAAAGCCCAATATGATACAGAGACAAAACATCTGCATGAAGCCGCTTTTCTGACCCTATCATCAGAAAAAGCAGAGGCCGTTCTTGGTTGGAAACAGCAGTGGGATGTTGCAGAGACCATGAAAATAACAGCCGAATGGTACAAAAACTATTATTCCGGAGCAGATGCCCGTGAGCTGAGTCTCTCTGACATCACCGCCTTTACGAAACACCAGGAGTATTGAGATGGGAAAATTAACGATCACCGAAACGCCTTTCGAAGGATCGTATGTTGTTGAAGCACATCCGTTCATAGATCATCGGGGTGAATGGGGGAGAGTGTTCTGTCAAAATGAGTTAGCATCGATTCTCGGCAACAGGCATATTCTCAATATTAATTTTTCCAGGACAAGTAAGAAAGGTACTGTTAGAGGTATGCATTATCAATTGCAGCCGATGGCAGAGATGAAACTGATTCGCTGTCTTAATGGTACAATTTTTGATGTTGCGGTAGATTTGCGTAATGATTCAAAAACCTATCTTCAATGGTATGGCATAGAGCTAAGTGGCGAGAACAGAAGACTTTCTG
>JALNYD010000042.1 GCA_023230025.1 Candidatus Cloacimonadota bacterium
AAAGTCGGGTTAGCATAAGCAGTATCAGTATTGCTGGTAACGATGCTTTTGCTCTGAGCAATCTGCCAACTCTTCCAGCACAGCTGATCACTGGCCAGAATGCATCATTTACTGTGACCTATGCGCCCACAATCGCTGGAGATCACACTGCCACCATCACTATCACTGATAATCGCAGAAACACACATACTGTAGAACTCAGCGGTACTGGTGTTGATACCACCATTTATGAACTGAGCTATGCACAAAACTTTGATACTGTAAGCATCCCTGCTCTACCTTTGGGCTGGAGCAATATCTATGAATCCACCGCTACCACGGGCTATGTGAAGACGGTTACTACTTCTCCGCAATCTGCCCCAAATTGCGTTGCGATCTATAATCCCACAGATATCAATACCATCGCCATGTTGATTGCTCCTCCTCTGGCAAACACAATTCAAACCAATAATGTACGCGTAAAGCTTTGGGGAAAAGGTAACAACTACTCCCTAAAAGTGGGTGTAATGACCAATCCTGCTGATGCAACCACCTTTACTGAGATTGAAACTCTTACCTTCACCTCAGCCTGGGCTCAGTATCAAGTGCCGCTCACCGCTTATACCGGTGAAGGCAAGTTCATCGCCTTCAAACACGCCAATAACTCGACAGGTCAAACCATCTACATTGATACAGTTGAGATAGAGATGATGGGTGCCAATGATCTTGCGGCTCTGGCTATATCTGGAAACAGCACTCCCAGTGTGGGTGTCTCTTCTCCATATACCGTAAGTGTTTACAACAACGGCACTGCTGCTCAGAGTACCTACACCGTAAAACTCTATGATGCCAACCATGTGGAACTTGCCACTGCTGCTGGCGTCACCGTAGCACCAGGTGAAACCGAGGATGTTACATTGAACTGGACTCCCACCATTGAAGGCCCAATGAGCATTTATGGCAAGGTGTTCCTGACTGATGATATCAATCCCGGCAATGATGCCAGCAACTCCATGCCAATCGCTGTGCAACCTGCAGGAGTAATCTCTGTAACCATCGGAGAGGGTGCAAATACCGCCCGCATGCCCATGGACTTCTTCTATAGAAACAGCTTGTATCAAAACATCTTCTACCCTGCTGAAATCGGTTTGATAGGAAACATCACCACGATGTCTATATACAACCAGTTCACTACTGCCAATACCATAACGATCCCAGTGAAAATCTGGATGGGGATCACCACTCAGCCTGATCTCAGTGCTGGCTGGATTCCTTCCACTGATCTCACCCTGGTCTTTGACAGCACGATGAACTTCCCAACCGGTCAGAACACCATCACCTTCCCCTTGCAGACACCTTTTGCTTACACAGGCGGAAATCTTGTGGTGATGTTCAACCGTCCGATGGATACCCAATATTATAGCTCCTCCGACTACTTCAAGACGGATACCTCGACCAATACCAACCGCGCTCGTAATATGTATAGCGATAGCACAACGTATGATCCTGCCGCACCCACGGGCGGGAGCCTGACTGGCATCGTTCCCAAAACTACCCTTATTATGACACCGATGACTGGTGACCCCGTGTTTATGGTCAATCCCAGCGTACATAACTTCGGGGATGTAAACCTGGGTGGTAGCCGGAGCCAGGATTTCACCATCGTCAATGCCGGTGGCGGTTCTTTGGGGATCAATGAAATCACGATTGCCGGAAGCCCAAGCATGACACTTAGCAATCTGCCTACTCTGCCTGCCAGCCTTGGCACTGGTGAAACTGTGGTATTTACTGCCACCTACACCCCTACTGCCCTGGAAGAAAATGCCGCTACCATTACCATTACGGACAACCAGGCCACACGGTATCAGATCGGCAACAGAAGTTCTCTGCGCAGCGCTGCAAACAATACCCGTGAAATCCATACTATCGCACTGACTGGTACCGGTGTCAATGATATCACCATTGGTCAGGGTACTCAAACCGCACGCATACCGCTGGATTTCTATTACCATAACTCCCTGTACCAAACCATCTATCATGCCGATGAAATGAGCAACTTTGTTGGTATGATCACCGGTGTGAAGTTCTACTCTCAGTTCAACAGCAACCTGAGCGCTATGCCGGTCAAAATCTGGATGGCCAGCACCACTCTGGATAATCTGACTACAGACTGGGTACCATCCGGTCAAATGACTCTGGTCTTTGATGGCACGGTGGACTTCCCCTCTGGTGAAAACATTATCAGCATCAACTTCCCGGAGCCTTTCATGTTCCTGGATGGCAACAATCTCCTGATGATGGTTAACCGCCCCATGGACACTGATTGGTATAGCTCTTCAGATTACTTCAAAACTGATACTACGACGCTTACCGATATTGCACGTAATATGTTTAGTGATAGCACCGTATATGATCCTGCTGCTCCTACTGGCGGTAACACCACACAGGTCCGCCCCAAAACCACTTTCGTGGTTATCCCCGGCGGTGTGGGTGATATCACTGGAACCGTAACCGGAGCCGGAGCTACTCCTCTGGCCGGTGTGCAGGTCAATGTGGATGGCCGTCCCTATTCCGCTGTTACCGATGACAACGGTGAGTTCTTCATTGCCAACGTCTTACCCGGAAACTATGCCGTCACCTTCAGCCAACACGGATACGTGACTCAAATCATCAATATCGTGCTGGAAGAAGACGAAACCGAAATCATGAATATTAGCATGAACCTGATGGCTCAAGTGAACATAACTGGAACCATTCTGGCCAGTGATACCGGATCCGGAATCGCCGGAGCAAACATCACATTGCTTGGATATGAGAACTACAGCGGCACGAGCACTGCCAATGGTAGCTTCAGCATCCCAGCGGTGTTTGCCAATCAGAACTATGCCTATTCCATTAGTGCTGCTGGATATCTCTCAGACAATGGAACCATTGAAGTTGGCGGAACTGATCATAACATGGGCAGCATCACTTTGGCCGAGATTGCCTATGCGCCAAACTCCGTCAATGCCTCCCCCAGCACGGGTTATGATTCAGTTCAAATCACCTGGAATGCTCCGGATCCCAATGCCATAGAAATCACGGAAAGCTTTGAATCAACCACTTTCCCGCCTTCTGAATGGACACAATCAATCACCAACCAGGGCGAAGCCAATACTCTTGGTGTTCTACCTACCTGGTGCAGCTTTGGCACAATCAACATCTCCGGAAGCGGCACTGTCAACCCTACTGATGGCAGCAAACAAGCTGGACTGTGGTGGGCTTATGAGCATCAGGATGAATGGCTGATTACACCTTCCTTCAATTGCCCGCCCGATGCCCATCTGAGCTTTGATACCTATGTTCAATTAGGCTCTGTCAATGACGATCATTACATGGTGAAGATCACTTCCGATGGCGGAAACACCTGGACTGAGCTCTGGGATGCCACTGCCCAAACGGCTGGTGAAAACCATTATAGCTTCCCAATCACTGTGAATCTGGCTCCATATGCCGGATTGCAGGTAAACCTGGCCTTCCACGCCCAGGATCCTCCATCCAATGATGGTCTGTGGTATGTCTGGTTCATCGATAACATCTACATTGGCAACTATGCGGAAAGCATCCGCTTTGCCGGAAGTGATCTGCAAAGCAAGAGCATTCACCGCGAAACAGCCAACATCTTTGGCAGTCAGACTCCGGATCGTCTCTACCGCGCAGAAAACAACCGTAGCTTCTCAGATGCTGCACCCAGCCGCAATCTGCGCAATAGTGCCCGTAGCACCGATCGTGCCCTTGTGGGTTACAATGTATGGCGTCTGCCTGCGGGACAGGAAAACAACGAAGCTCTCTGGGTTGCCCTGAATGACGAACCAGTGACTATTACCGAGTGCATTGATAGTGGATGGAACACAGTTCCCAATGGCACTTACAAATGGGCTGTGAAAGCTGTCTATACCGCCAATGTGATCTCTGCCCCTGCCTTCTCCAACCCCTTGGTCAAAGAAGTGCTCTATGGCACCATTGTTGGCTTTGTAAGACGTCAGAACAACCAGGGTATCGCCGGTGCAATAGTTACCGCTGAAGAAGGTGGCTACAGCGCCACTGCCAATAATGCCGGTGCTTATAGCCTGGTAGTACCCACTGGAATCTATAGCGTTACAGCTACAGCAACCGGATTTGAGCCCTTCACTTATGAAAACATCTCAGTCTCAGCAAACGAGAATACTACAGTGAACTTCATTCTGGGTCCAGTATCAAATGGCGATGATGTGATCCCGGTTACTGCTACTGTTCTGAATGGCAACTATCCAAACCCATTCAATCCAGAGACTACAATCAGTTATGACATCAAGGATGCCTCCCAGGTGAGCCTGGAAGTGTATAACCTCAAAGGTCAGCTGGTTCGCAGCCTGGTAAATCAGAATCAGAACTCCGGCCGCTATCGCGTTGTCTTCGATGGTCGGGATAGCAAGGGAAATCCGCTTTCCAGCGGCATCTACCTCTATCGTTTGAACACCGGAAGCTACACCAGCACCCGTAAAATGATGCTGATGGAATAAATCACTCTGGCAGCTCGCTGCCTGAATAAAACATGACCCCGGGGATAAACTCCCGGGGTTTTTTGTTGCCCTGAACTCCATCCTACTGTTCAGAGCAGTATCTGCTTGACATCAAAGCAGCTTTCTTGCACATGTATTCCATGTTCAAACTTGAAGACTGCCTGGTTCGCCCCTCCTGCCCTGCAGACCGTAAGGATCTGATCGAGATTTCGCGCGGTATCTGGGAAGGGAATGATTATCTGCCCAAAATCCTGGATCGCTGGCTACAGGAGGATTGGTTCTTTGTGTGTGAATATCAGGGCAAGGTAATCGCCTGCCTGAAGCTAACCACATTACCCGATAACGTGCTTTGGTTTGAGGGCTTGAGGGTGCACCGCCGCTATCAGGGCAAAGGTATTGCCAAGCTGATGAATCACCAGCTCATGCGATTTGCCCAGCAATTGAAAGCCCAGAATCCCCAGCTCACTTATGAGTTCTGCACCTATTACAAGAATGTGGAAAGCCTGGCCATCACCCGCAAAATGGGCTCTCAGGAAGTGGAGGGTTATTACAATCTTGAACGCCGGGGACTTGTTAAGACTCTCCAGCCAGAGATTATCACCGACTATGGGACAGATATCTTCTGCAATCATCCTCAATATCTGCCTCTGAACTGGCATGTAGTCCACAGTGTGAAAAACTCTCTGCCCTATATCCGTAAGCACGCCACAGTGTTCAAAGGCAAAGCCGGATTGTATTTGGTGGGATCAATCGGGGAACGCTGCATCACCTTGCTTTCGGATTTGCCTGATGATCTGAATGCCGAGTTACCATATCTACAATCCATCTTTGGTTCCCGCAAAAGGATGAGTTTGACTCTTCCTGCTTCCATGTCCAGGCAAATACCTCGTTTGGAAGCCAGCAAGTTCTATTTCTGGGGTGAAGACCGGGAAGTAGCCCTCAACATGCTGGTCTTTCGCATTCCGGCTCAGCAACTGTAGATATCCATCCACATGTGATCATCTTGCCAGGCAAGTACTTGCCGAAGCCCACGCTCTGCCTGTGAAGAATTGATCCTGTGCCTGGAACAGCCCCCCAAACAGAAAGTACTTGACCTCAATCCCAGCATCAAAGCCTTGTCATGGACAGATGGCAGCAAGCGTGAATCTGAATTAACCTGATTGCCTACCTATTTCTGAAGGAGACTATATGAAACAACTACTGCTTATCATAATGTTATTGCTTTGCAGCCTGCTCTTTGGGCAAACCATGCAGGGAATCTACCACATTGGCGGAGACGGCGCAGACTTTGCTGATTTGGATGATGCTATTTCGGCAATTGAAGCATCCAGCGTTTTGAACAACCTCTATTTTTATCTCACTCCCGGAACATACACCGGACCTTATGTTCTGGAAGACCTTGATCTGGGAGGACATACTCTGCTAATCTCTTCCGGCAGTTATAGCAGTGATCAGGTGGTTTTTATCAATCATGCTGCAACCAGCCAGGATAATTATATCTTCAAGATCAGCAACAGCAGCGGCATCATCATTGATGGCTTTGATTTTGCTCCTACCTCCCGTTACAGCCGCAGCATCTATGTTTATGGTGACAGCAATGATATCCAGATCCAAAATTGCCGATTCTTTAACTACGGAACCAACTCCTACGACAATGATTCCATCGCCTTTGCCAGCAACAGCAATGATGATGCCGATAACATAAAGATCACATTCAACCAGTTCATGGGCGGAGGATATCACATCAGTATCGCAAACTGGAACTATAACAACAACTTCAGCAACTGGACTTTGGACAGCAATCTGCACAATGGCGGATACTGCGCCATAAAACTCATCATGAGCAGCAATGTGATCATCCAGAACAACACGATGCACAACGTCAATCAGGGAATCGCCACTTCATATCTCTCCGGTAGCCTGTTAGTGCAGAGAAACCGTATTAATGCGTATAGCAAAGGTATTGAGTTCAGCGGAAGCACCATCAGCAGCAGTGGCTCGGTTCCCAATATCTATAACAACATCATTCGTGTAAGTGGTTACAACGTGTACAGCGGTAACAATGATGCTGCTGCTGCTGGACTGGTTATTGACCAGAGCTCATACATTTATGCCGCCCACAACTCGATTGAGCTGAGTTCAACCAATTCATCCTCAATCGCTGTACATCTTAATGGTAATTACAACAAACTGAGAAAGAACCACTTTGTGAATCTCGGCTCCGGTTATGTGATATACTTTAATAATGTGGAAAGCAACAACAGCAATCACAACATAGTGGAGTTCAACAACATATATGGCAAGGGTACCAATCTGGGAAAGCAGTTAAACACCTATTACAAAGAAATCAGCGAGATGAATGCCCTCTTTGGATACTCTAATGCAGATTACAACCCCTTCTTCACCGATGAACATCTGCGATGCACCAGCCCCAGTCTGGACAATCTGGGCTTCTATGTGGAGATAGATGAAGATTTCTTTGGCAATCCCCGCAGCAATACAGCTCCCGATATTGGCGCTCACGAGTATAGCAGCGATCCCTCTCTGACTCCTCTGGCAGGAAACTATGATATCGGATCCGGGGGAGACTTTGCCAGCATTAATGACTTTGCTTTGGCTCTTGCCCAAAGAGGCGTAAGCGCAGCGGTAACCGGATTATTGAATGATGCCAGTTACAGCGAACAGATTGTCTTTGATCGCATTCCTGGAATCGGACATGATAGAATTGTAACTCTGAAAGGCAACCTCACTCCCTACCCCACAATCAGCTATTCAGGCCAAAACGCAAGCAACAACTATGTGCTTGCCACATATCGCAGCAAATACCTGCGCTTTGAGCAGATCAGTTTTGATACCCAAGCCCAAAGCTATAGCAACATCCTGGTGATGAACGGATTTGCGCAAAGCATAAGCTTCCTTTGGTGCAATTTCAATGCTCCATCCGGATTGACTGGCAACAACTGCAACAGCATCTCCAGCACCGACTATCAGGGAACATCGGATTTGAGCCTGGTGGCTTGTCTCTTTGATGGAAATAGCAATGGCGCAAATCTCAATGGTGAAGATCTGGTGATATCAAACTGCACTTTCCGAAACATGAATATCGGGATCAGCCTGAATCAGGTGGATGATCCCCGCATTGATGGCAACCTGCTTGAAAACATAAGCAATACAGCCATCAGCATCAATGGCATCAGAAATGGCGATATTTTCTATAACAGGATACTGTCCATGTACCGCGGACTCACCATTAGCACAAACAATCCTGCTGAAGAACACAGTCTGATTGCAAACAATTTCATCAGCGTCAGCGGCCAATCACCATACACCGGCCTCTTTCTCAGTGGGAACGGACTTCTGGTTTTGAACAACTCCATCTACATCAATGGCGGCAGCAATGCCAGTGCTCTATATTTTGCCAACCAAATGGACTCCGAGATTGAGATCGTAAACAACATCCTGCATTCTGTAAATGGGTACTGCATGGATTTTGGCAGCTACAGCATCATTCCGGGTAATGTGATTGACTACAATGATTTCTACTCCTCTGCCAACTACATGATCAAAATAGCCAGCGACTCCTATGTAAGTCTGGCAGCATGTCAGGAAGCTCATCCTGAAATCAACGTCCACAGTGTGAGTTATGACCCCCTCTGGGATGAGAACATGAACGTTCAAAGCCAATATCTGCGCGGAATTGCTCAGATTCGCAGTGAATTTGATGATGATATCAACCGCAATCTCCGGGGGCTTTCATGGGATATCGGCGCAGAACAGCAGTTTGGCCCCAATAGCCTTGATCCCCTCTCCGGCGTTTACAGCGTTGGCAGTCCTGAATCAGATTATCTCACTGTGGCAGATTGCCTGGCTGCTCTGGCTTATCACGGAATTGACGGAAACACATACTTTGAATTGGTTCCTGGAACCTATGATGGCGCTTATGTGATCAAAGACTTTCCTAGAACCGAGGATTATCTAAGCGTCACCTTCAGAGCTTCCGGAAATAGAAATATCGTGCTTAATCCCAGTTCTGACAGTGCTGACAACAACTTTCTCTTCCTGGTTGAAGCTGCTCATAACGTCAGATTTGAAGATTTTAACCTCAGCAGCAATTCCAATTCTCATTATCTGAAGTATTTCCGTGTTTTGGGTTTTTGCCACAACATCAGCTTTGACAATCTGCAGATCACTCTCCCTCAAGCCTATTCTTATGCAATTCATACCGGCAGCAGTCTGGGAGACGGTCTCAGCATACAAAACTGCAGCTTCACTGGCTCAGGCACCGCCATTGCCGTGGAAGGAAGCTACTATGACAACAACCGCTATAACAATATCACGATCAGCTCAAATACCTTCAATGGTGTGACATATCCCATATCCTTGAAAAGATCCGAAGCTGTACATATCGGATACAATGCGTTCAACAACTTTAATCAAGCCATATATCTTGAAAATATCGGAGCAGATTCCGAGATTCATCGCAACCGCATGATTACAAACACTACAGGCAGCAGCAACGCCTGCGTGACTCTGAATCATGTCAATGGTACTGCGGATAATCCAATCAATATCCTGCTGAACATCATCTATTTGAACATCCCATCTTCCAGTGGCAATGGTCTCAGCATCACCAGCTCCGCATATCTGCAAATCCTGCACAATACTATTGTGACCTCCAGTAACAACGATTACATCAACGGTCTGGCTTTATCCCTGAACAGCGTTACTAATTCAAGCCTGCGCAGCAATGTGTTTTCCGCCCCCAAAACCGGCTATGCACTCAACGTTACGTCATCTCCAGAGCTGATCTGGGAAGGAAATGCCTATTATTGCAACAACAGCGACCTGGGCCGGTTCAATGGCTTGTTATATGATCCTCAGGATTATCTGGAAAGTCAGATCATGGATTTCACCGGAGTTTATGCCAATTCTCTGATCTCTGAATCCGGATACAATAGCTGTTCATATCTCAGAAATCGTGGTGCTGACACCCCTCTTGCCACTGATATCGATGGTAATCCCTGGGGAGATCAGGTTTGTCCCGGAGCGAATGTCATCCCTGATACCGGCTGGCTCTTTACCAATGATCTCTACATCGGCCCCGGAGCCGATTTTGAGACCCTTGGTGCTGCTTTTACAGCGCTGATGAATCGTGGCATCAGCCAGAGTATCACCCTGCATCTGGCTCCTGGAGTGTATCAGCAAAACATTGAACTCAGTCATATTCCCAGTGCTTTTGGAGATGACTTTGTAAAAGTCCTGGGCCCCGAAGAAGGTGCTGCTATCATTACATATACTGCGGCTTCCCCTGCAGATAATTATGTGTTCCGGCTTACCAACACCAAAAACCTGATCTTTGACAGACTCACCTTCACTACTACCAATCCCCAATATGGCAATGTCTTCCACCTCTATCAATACAATTACGGGCTGAAGATTCAGAACTGTAAGTTCTATGGCGCCGGTGGTTCTTCATCATCTGCCTGTGCGATATACAGTTCAAACTGCGGTACTCTGGGTTTGATCTTTGAAAACAACCTGGTTCAAAGCATGGGCTATGCCATGCAGATTTATGACAATTCGGGTTTTGGAGATTACATCCTGCAAAACAACCAGATTTCAGATGTATATCTCGGATTTTCCATGCAGAGCATCCCCTACCTGGATATCATTGGCAACAGCATTTCCAGCACCAGTAATGCCATCAGCCTGATTAACGTCAATGACTTCAGTGTATCCGCCAATCAGCTAAACTCTGGATCCAACAGCACTACTATGTATGTTCATGCATCCAATCTTAGCACCGGAACTCAGGATATCATAAACAACTACATCCATTCCGAAGGCTTGAACTGCCTGACCATGCAACGCAGCGCTAATGCCAGATTGTATCACAATACTCTGGTAAACACAAACTCTGCTGCAAACTCCACTGCCTTTTATCAAAACAATCAATGCCCCGGATTCAATGCCCTGAACAACATCTTTGTGGCAGCTTCCGGAACCGCCGCGTGCTATGCTGCCCTGGCTAATATTGACAACCTGGGTAACAACATCTATTATAGCGCCAATGGCAATGTCGTGATGCTGGGCTCGCAAATCCTGAATGATCCAGCAGCATATCAAGCTGCATTGGGAGATGCCAGCTCATTGATTACCAATCCTCTGCTGGAAACGCAAAGCTATGTGTTGCAGAGCAATTCCCCTGCCATTGATGCCGGAGCCAACATCATTGATGTTGCCTTTGATATCGAAGGAACTCCTCGGGATCTCTCTGATATCGGTTGTTATGAATATGTGCTGCTGGAACTTGACATTCCTCAGAATCTGCGACTGGTACAAACAGTCAACAGCACTATCCTTACCTGGAATGAAGTACCCGGCGCAGAGTATTATCAGGTTTATTCCGCTTCAAGCCCTGATGCGCTAACATGGGATATGCAGACAGTTCAATCAAACTCGCTGCAGATCAATCCTGATGCCACTGCCAGATTCTTCCGTGTAACCGCTGCCAGATAATAACCCACCACCCATCAATAAACCTTGCACCCGGGAACTCAATCATCCCGGGTGTCAAGTCCTTCCTCCCGGGTTCACGCTATGTTTAGCACTACTTCACCCCATATTTTCCCCATGCCATGCGGAGATTATGGGGTGATATAGTGCTGAAGCCGGGCTAAAGCCAGGAGCAGGAAGTACGGGACGAATCCTATGGGCTTTCATCGAGTTTATACTCCACATATCCTGCGCCGGTAATGGAAAACCCTGATCCCCCTTGACAAATATCACCCCTTTCAAAATGCTAATCCTCATTAAACAGGCAAAGGATTTCTTATGCAAGAGCTCAAACTTGATCTTTCCAATCTTTCAGCCATCTTTGAAGAGGAACTGCCCGCACACCGGGTTGCCGCAGCTCAAACAACCTTTTTGAAAAAGCTTTCGGAGCAAATGCACTGCCACTATCGGGGCAAAATGCAGAGTCTGCCCAAAGCGGGAATCTATGGATTCAACTGGTTCAATGTGTGGTACACTCCCGGAGTATCCAAGGTTTCAACTACCATCCGGGATGACAATGAAAGTTCCTATATGCTATCCAACCGGGGCAATCTGGTTGCCGTGGTTAGTGATAGCACCAGAGTTTTGGGCGATGGCGATTGCAGTCCGGCTGGAGGTCTGGGAGTGATGGAAGGCAAGGCTATGTTGATGAAGTATCTGGGCGCCTGCGATGCAATGGCACTGTGCATCAATAGCCGTGATCCGCAAGGAAAGCCAGATGCCGGCAAGATCATAGACTTTGTGAAGATGCTGGAACCCTCTGTGGGAGCGGTGAATCTGGAAGATATCTCTCAGCCCAATTGCTACCGTGTTCTGGATGAATTACGGGATGCCTGCGAAATCCCGGTCTGGCATGATGATGCTCAGGGCACCGCTTGCGTAACTCTGGCTGGAGTGATCAACGCACTCCTGCTAACCGAGCGCAAGATTGAAAACACCAAAGCCGTGCTCTATGGTTCGGGAGCTTCAAACTCCACGATTGCCCGCTTCTTGATGCTGGAAGGTTTACGCCCGGAAAATCTGATCCTTTTTGACAGCAAAGGCGCTCTACATGCCAGACGGCAGGATATCTCTGCAAATCCCGCTAAATATAAACAGTGGGAACTGGCTCAGAAGACCAATCCTCTGTGTCTGAACAGTATGGAAGAAGCCATGCGCGGAGCTGATTTGCTGATTGCTCTATCCACTCCTGGCCCGGATACAATCAAGCAGGATTGGATCCGCTTGATGAATCCCAAAGCCATTGTTTTTGCCTGTGCCAATCCGGTTCCGGAAATCTATCCTTATGACGCCAAGGCAGCGGGAGCTTACATCGTGGCAACCGGTAGAGGTGACTTTCCAAATCAGGTCAACAACTCTATCGGATTCCCTGGCATCCTCAAGGGAGCACTGTTGGTGCGGGCGCGTAAGATTACTGATAATATGGCGATTGCCGCAGCGCATTCTCTTGCCGGTTTTGCCCGCAGGCGTGGGATTGATCCGCAAAACATCCTGGCCACTATGGATGAAACCGAAGTCTTTGCCCATGAAGCTGCCGATGTGGCAATGCAAGCTATCAAGGATGGCGTTGCCCGGCTCAGCTTCAGCCGTGAAGAAGTGTTTGAAACTGCGCTGTCCGAGATCAATCAAGCGCGGGCGCTGATGCACAACATGATGGAACAGGGCTTCATCAAAGCACCCCCGATGGAGATTCTTAACGAGGTATTGCAAGCTTGTTTGAACGAATTCAAGAGCTGAAAAAGAAGCGTCAAACACCCTGGGGAAAAGCCCTGGGTTATGTGTTTAAACTGGGGCTTAGCGTCCTGATCCTGGCGCTGATCCTGAAGAGAATTGATCCCCGATTGGCATCGGAATTGATCTTTTCCCTGCCCAAAACTCTGCTTTTGCAGGTCTTCCTGCTTAGCTGCCTGAGACACTATGTCCAATTGAACAACTGGCGCTTTGCTCTGCATCTGAATCCCCTGTATCAATGTCGTCGCAGAGAGCTTCTGGCTTCCTATCTGGTTGCTCTTCCTCTGCGCTTCCTGCTGCCGGGAGGACATGCCTCCTTCGGCAAGGTTTTTTTCGTACGCAACAGCAGCCGCCTGGCTACCCTGATTTCCACAACTACAGAGCGACTGTTTATGACCTGGTCAACCTGGACCTTTGCCAGCATTGCCGTGCTCTGGTACTATCCGGAAATGAATCTGGTACTGCGCCTTGCCATGTTGATCTTTGCAGCCTTGATGCCGCTGTTTGCCGCCTTGATCATCTTCTGGGTGCCACGCTGGAGATGCTATCACCAAACCTATCTGGTACAAGCTCCCAAAATGATGCTCTTGCAGGTGGCAAACACGCTGATTATGTATCTGCAATACTATCTGATTCTGAATCAGATGGGCGTGATCAATCTGACCAATACCTGGATTGGGATCTCGCTGACCAATGTGTCCAATTCCATCCCGATCACCATTTCCGGATTAGGGCTGCGTGAAGGCTTTGCCATCCACTTTCTGAAGGATTTCTCCTTTAGCGCAGAACAGGCTGTGGCAGCCACCCTGAGCGTCTTTTTGGTGCATGATGTGATCCCGGCGGTGGTGGGGGCAGTGGTGCTGGTTCGAGCAAAGAAGGTTTAGAGCATTCGATTATGGAGTATGTATGAAAGCCCATCTAGTTATCCGCAGAGAGGAAGCTGCTGATTATCGCAGAGTCGAGGAACTGACCCGGGATGCCTTTTGGGATGT